>PKQU01000275.1 GCA_017577925.1 Bacillota bacterium | reverse complement strand
TCCGGGCTGCCGGCGCGCTGGTGATACCCGTCGACATTTTGCGTGATCAACGCGTGGATGATGCCGTCTTGCTGCCACCGGGCGAGGATGGCGTGTCCTTCGTGGGGGCCGTGGCGATTGATCATGTCGATGCGCCAGCGGTAGAAGGCGACAAATTCGTCGTAGGCCTGTTCGAGCGCCCTGACCGAAGCCAGCTCCTCAAAGCGGCGGCCGGTCCGCCACAGTCCCCCCGATGAGCGAAAATCGGGAAGGCCGGATTCGGTGCTCATCCCTGCACCGGTAAACACGACGGTGAAGCGCGAACGGCGGAGCCATGTGGTCAGCGTGTCGATCGCATGCGCCATGGTGTCCCTCCTCTCGTTTCCTTCCATTGTAGCGAACGAACCGGAAAGGCGGTGGAGGGCGCACCGGCGAAAACCGGAAAGCGGCGGTTCCGCCCCCAGGCAGTCGCCGCGACCTTGACCGACGGGCCCACTTGTGTCACAATCGTGCCGAGGTTGACGGCGGGCATGCCCCCTTCGCTACGCGCTCGTAGCGACAGGGGGTTGTTGTTGTCGAGACCGGTTGTGTCGACCGGTGGACACGGCAAAGGAGGGTTCGACGTGGCATCCGACGAGTTGAAGACCTTGTTTGCGCAGCTGGTGGAAGAGGGCGTACTAACCGAGGCGGACCGCGTTTTTTGGGAGCTGTTGACGCCCCAGCGGGCCCGGCGCATGGTCGAGGTGCTGAAGCGGCGAACCCGTTACATCACCGTGGTGTTGGAAGCGGTGGACGACGGCCATAACCAGGCGGCGGTACTCCGATCGGCCGATGCCTTTGGGGTGCAAGAGGTGTCCATTGTGGAGGGGCGGGCGGCGTTCTCGCCGAGCGAAGGGGTGTCGAAGGGGGCCCACAAATGGCTGACCATCCACAAACAGCCGGACATCGAAGCGGCGGTACGCTTTTTGCGCGAACAAGGGTACCGCATTTGGGCCAGCCGGCTTGACGATAACGCGGTGCCGCTCGAGGCGGTTGACCTGTCCCAACCGGCCGCGTTCTTGTTTGGCAACGAGCACGCCGGGTTGTCAGAGGAAGCGCTGGCCTTGGCCGACGGCAGCTTCATCGTGCCGATGGTCGGCTTCGTGCAGAGCCTTAACATTTCCGTGGCCGCGGCGATCACCCTGTTCCATGTCACCCACCGCGCCCGTGAGGTGGCTGGCGACCGCTACTTCCTGACGCCGGCGGAACAGCGGACTGTCTTGCAGCAATGGCTCCGCACGGCGACGCCCAGGACGCGCCGCGTGGCGCAAGAGCTGGCCCGCCAGGCGGCGGATGGGTAAAAAGAGGAGCGCCCTCCGGTGATGCGTTCACCGGAGGGCGCTGCTGTTTTGTCATTCTTTTGTCATTCTGTGACCTCCAAAAGGGCCACAGCGCCTTTCTGTACGTGGTTGAATTGATGCGTCACAATCGAGTAGGTGCCCGCCTCCTTGACTGTAAACTCGACCACCGCGCCGCCGCTGGCCGGCAGCATGACCGTCTGCATCCCTTTGAGGTGGTTGTTGGGGTTGCCGTCGAGATAGACGTCGTCAAACACCGTGCCGACGACGTGGAACGAGCTCACCTGGTTGGGGCCGGCGTTGAGCACGTAGATCCGG
>PKQU01000105.1 GCA_017577925.1 Bacillota bacterium | reverse complement strand
CATGACCGTCTGCATCCCTTTGAGGTGGTTGTTGGGGTTGCCGTCGAGATAGACGTCGTCAAACACCGTGCCGACGACGTGGAACGAGCTCACCTGGTTGGGGCCGGCGTTGAGCACGTAGATCCGGATTTTTTCCCCGACTTTGGCCTTGAGGGGCATTTCTTTCAAGCTGTACGTCGTGCCGTTGGTGTTCCGGTCGCCCGGCTTTAGCGCTTTGGTCGAGAAGACCACGTAATCCGGCTGACCGTCGGTCATGTCAGTAAGATCGTTGTATGCGTACCACTCGTTCTGGATCAGCACAAATTCGCGATCAACCTGATGATCGGTGGGATACCCGTTCTTGGGTTTGACAATGATCACCCCGTGCATACCGTTGGCGATGTGCTGGAGTACCGGTTTGGTGCCGCAATGGTACATGAATACTCCTGGCTTGCTGGCGGTATAGGTAAAGGTATTGCTTTCGCCCGGGGCGACATCGATAAACTTTTTGGACGGCGCAGCGTGAACGGCGTGGAAGTCCATACTATGGGGAATGGCGGGATCGAGGTTTTTCAGCGTGAAATGGATCGTGTCGCCTTCGTTGACGACAATGAGCGGTCCCGGCGCTTGGCCGTTGAATGTCCACGCTTTGTATATGACGCCTTTGTCGATTTCGATATCGGTCACCTGGGCGGTCATCTCCACCTTGATTCATGGTCGTTCAAGCGCTCGATTTTGACGGGGACAGGCGGATGATTGACGCCTTGATGGGCGGTGAGCACTTGTGAAGCCGGTTTTGGATCCGTTTGACTGGCTGCATCGGCAGGGATTTCCGATGTTCTTCCACAACCGGATAGCAATCCTGTGAGCAGGACAACCGACAGACCGATGACGACCGATTTGTTCATGATTTACAACCTCCATTGGCTCGTACACGAGGGTGTCGGACGATCGTCCGATGGGTTCATAGGGATCCCTGCACTTTCATCTTATTAAACAAAAATCAATATATAAGTGAACAACATCACAAAAAAGAACCTGAAACAAAAAGTTCAAAAATAAAATCATCAATATACAAAAAAACCTGCGGCTAAATAGCCGCAGGTCCAGGGTGAAGCATGAGGTGGGACCGTTATTGAAACCCTTCTGCCTACAGCCGCTCGCCGTCGCGAACGGTCGGCGGACGCAGGCGGAAGAAGGATTTCACGACAAACCAGGTGAGGGGCAGCACGCCGACGACGATGAAGATCGTGTCCGGCAGTGCCCGCCACCACAACAGGGCGTTCACAAGCGGTTCATTGTAGAAGTTCGGATCGCGGGCCGCCCAGAACCCGTTCAGGTACGACTCGGCCAGCTGCAGAATCCCGACCGGCAGCAGCGTGATGAGGATCATGCCGGCCAGGCCGATGTTCAGGCCCCAGCAGGCCATTTTGAGGACCTTGTCGTTCCATGCCTCGGGCTTGACGAGGTTGCGCAGCGTGTAGAGCAGCACGGCGATGGCAAACATGCCGTAGACGCCCATCAGTGCGCCGTGGCCGTGGGCCGGTGTGAGGAAGGAGCCGTGCTGGTAGTAGGACACGGCCGGAAGGTTGATCAGGAAGCCGAGGACACCGGCGCCGACCAGGTTCCAGATTGCCGTGGAGATGAGGAACCAGAATGCGGCGCGGTACGGGAAGTGAACACCGCCCTGCTGCAGGATGCGGTATTGCCCGTAGGCCTCGAGGATAAGCAGGGTGAGCGGAATCACCTCAAGGGCCGAGAACACGGCGCCGAGACCAATCCAGATTTCTGGGGCGCCGATCCAGTAGTAATGGTGACCCGTGCCGATGACGCCGCTTCCAAGAAGAAGGATGAGCTGGAAGTACAAGGCTCGTACGGTCGATTTTTTCGTCACCAGCCCCATTTGCACGAGCAAGAAGCCGATAACGACGACGGCAAAGACCTCAAAGATCCCTTCCACCCACAAGTGGATGATCCACCAGCGCCAGTAGTCGGCGTAGGTGATGTTGCTGCCGGGGTTGAAGAAGAAGGCGAAGATGTAGAAGGCCGGTACGGCGATGGCCGAGTAGAACAACAGGTGTACCAGTCCGCCCTTGTCCGTCTCCGCTTTCAGGCTGTCGCGCAGCCCACGGTAGACAAGGAATAGCCAGATGCTCATGCCGACGACCAGCACGACCTGCCACAACCGGCCAAGCTCCAGGTACTCCCAACCCTGATGGCCGAGCCAGAACCACAGGTTGCCCAGGTATCCCTTGACACCAAGCCACTGACCGATCATGCTGCCGACGACGAGCACAACGAGGGCCCAGAACAGGATGTCGACAAGGAGGCCTTGACGCTTTGGTTCGCGTCCGCCAACCACCGGGGCGACGTAGATGCCCATTCCGAGCCAGGCGGTGGCGATCCAGAAAATGGCGAGTTGCAGGTGGTAGCCCTTGGCAATGTTAAAGGGCAAGAGATTGGCAACCCAATCCAACCCGTAGAAGGAATCCGGTTCGATGTAGTAGTGGGCCAAGAGGCCTCCGAGCATCACCTGGGCGAGAAAGAGCAGGATCACGACGGTGAAGTACTTGGCCGTCTTGCGCTGACTGACCGTGACCGGAATGGCCGCCAGGTCAAAACGGGGGAAGTTGCCCGGTGTATAGGCTTCTTCCATGTCCAGCTTGTAGCGGTAATAGAAGTACAGGATGAGCGCGGTAAAGCCGATCAAGAGAGCGGTACTGGCCGCGCTCCACCAGATGGAAGAAAAGGACATCGTGTTTCCGGCCGCTTCGTCATACGGCCAGTTGTTCGTATAGGTGTGGGTTTCACCCGGCCGATTCGTGCTGGCCAGCCACGCTGTCCAGAAGAAGAAGTCGGCGATCTGCGTCAGCTGATCCCCTTCTGCTACCCAGGCACGATCCGACTTCGGCATGTGCTCCTCTTGGATCAGGCCGGGCAGAATGCCGTTGCCGTCGCCCTTGGTGAAGACGGTGCGGTAGTGTTCTCGCACCTTTTGGAGGGCATAGACCTGGGCCTCGGTGAGGGTCAGCGTGTCGGTTTCCGGATCGTAGCGGTTTTCCTTGATCTCTGTCCTGACTTTTTTCTCAATCGCGGCCTGCTGGGCTTTGTCCAGATCAGCAAAGGGCTTGCCGTAATCCCGTCGGGCGTGGAAATCCTGCATGGCTGTGACGGCAATGTGCAGTGTCTCGGCGGTGTAGTCCGGCCCAAGGTAGGAGCCGTGGCCGAGCACCGATCCGTAGTCCATCAGCCCGTATTTTTGGTAGACGGCTTGCCCGCCCTTGATTTGCGCGGCAGTGGTGAGTACTTCGCCCTTCGGGTCGACTACCTTTGCCGGGCGCGGCGCCAGCGATTCGTAGATCCAATACCCCCCGATGAGCAGAACGGTAAAGCTGGCAAGGATGGTGACGACGAGGATTTGCTTGAGCAAACTTCGCCTTACCGAAGGCTGCGTCTCGGGGGACGTCCGCCGTTCTGCCATCCCTTTTCCCTCCCATTCCTTGGGGTTTGTGGGCACCCCCAATATAAGAAAGACGGGGCGCACAGCTTGTGATCGCCATCACGTTTTGCCGCTTCATTCACCGATTTGCCACAAGGGCACAAACGAGGCGTCCCTTGAAACCCGAGTGAATCAAGCCGGTCCGACCAAACTGTGATGCATCTCACAATGCGCGGGAAATGGGGGCATTATAATAAATGCGCCCGTACCGGGCGCAACCGAAACCGTTGCGGGAGTGGGGGTGAGGAACCGGCGGGACAAAAGGTGCCAACGAAAGCGGGGGTATCGCATGAAGGGATACACCAAATTCTTTATCATTGCCAGCATCCTGTATTTCGTGTTGGGAACGCTGCTCGGAACACTGTTTTTCTTCCGTCCCACCCTCTTGGCGCTCAAACCGGTACATGTCCACCTCAACCTGCTCGGCTTTCTGTCCATGATGGTCTACGGTGTGTTGTACCACGTCTTGCCGCGCTTCCTTGCCCGGCCCCTGTACAGCGAATGGCTCGCGTGGTTCCACGTGATCGCTGGCAACCTTACCTTCGTGTTGCTTCTGGGGCTGATGGCACTGGGTTATGGGGGAGGGAGTTCCGAAGCGTTGGCGTGGGCCAAATGGGCTGCCCTGGCTCATTGGCTGACGATTCTCGCCTTTGCGTACAACATCCTGCAAACGATTCGGCTTGCCTCGTCGTGAGGAGAGGTGTTTTCGCACGAAGACCGCGGGAGTGTGCATTCGCTCATCGGAGTAGCGGGTCGAGGGAAGGAGGGGACAACGATGACCTTTACCAAGAACATGACGGTCAACGAGGTGATCCAGGCATCCCCGGAAGCGATGAAAGTGCTGGACGCATTCGGCATTGACCTGTGTTGCGGGGGGATGGAAACCCTGGAAGAGGCTGCGCGGAAGGTGGGCGTGGCCGTGGAGGACGTGCTGGAAAAGTTGAACGTAACCAAGGGAGGGTAAAGGAGATGGCAAGCACCAAGACGCAACACCGTCTGGCTGACTACCTGACGGACAAGCAGGTGGAGCTGATCCATGTATCCGACGTCCTGAAGCACTTTGTCATCAACCTAAAACGCGGTGAGCGCAAGGCCTGTGGCGGTGCGTTTCACCCGGAGGTTTCTTTTTATGTTGTTGAAGGCGAAGGGACCATTTTCATCGGCGACGAGGCCTATGCGGTCAAGGCAGGCGATTTGCTCATTTGCCCGCAAGGCAAGCCCCATGCCTTTACCGCCTCGAGCGACAAGTTTTCCATTTTTGTGTCCCTGCCGCTGAAGCAGTGAGGCGGCAAGCCGACCATCCGAACCGAGCGCCTGAGCCGATTTGTCGGTGGGCGCTTTTTTCGTGCGGTTGGATGTGCAGATGAACAAAATGTGAGCGGACTCCTGAATGTGAAAAATGTCACTGACCCTTTGTTCGGACGAGTTTATCATAAAAAGTAATATAAGAAAAACATAGTAATTATTTTCGATCCGGAACGGGATCCTAACGGAGAGAACAAAGAGCTCTTAAGGTGGGAGAGAAGAATGCATGCATGGACGGGACCAATTCCAATGGATGGGCGACCCCTCTATCGCGTTGCAGGTGACAAACCCATGAACGGCCATCCCTTCGCCATTCGCCTGCGCACCTTCCCGATGGGGAAGGACATCGCGTTTCTGATCACCGGCGGGCAGGCTCACATTGGGGCGGTGGCCCTTGCCTATCCAACGGGGGAGGGGGTTGAAGCAGCCGTTTACGCGCTCCCCGGCCACCGAGAAGGAGAGATCGCAGAGGAGCTGGCCCGCCGGGCGGCCGAAGCGCTGGGCTGTACGGTTGTCGTGGCGATGGGCATTCATGTGGAGGGGGCGACCAAGGAGGAGATCAATGCGATTGTGCGGACGGTCCACCGCCTGATGGAGGACGAGTTGGCCCGCATCGCATAACGCGTTGGCCGGCGGGAGCAGTACCGGCTGCGGCACGGCTCATGAAGAACGTGCAGGGGGTTGCGGGCATCTGGGGCTTCGCGGTGGGGCAAACCGGCCGTCACTGTGATCGCGGTCACGGTTTTGGTATGCGTTTTGCCGTATCCTGAAGGCGCAGGGGTTGAAACATAAGGCTAAGCGCCAACGGCGACCGGTTGAGGAGGGAACGTTAATGGAAGCCATGCCCTTCGGCTGCGGCATGATGGGAATGACCGGCGGTCCGCTGACGCTTTGCGAAGGGCTTCAGCGGTTAAAGGACGAACACCCGCCGCTCCGCAAGCAGATGGAGAAATTGTTCAAGGAGGCGCAGGCGATCGGCGCCGATGCGGGCGTCGAAGACTGGGAGGCACCCCTGCGCGCGCTGGAAGAGAAAGTGAGGATGTTCGTGGCCGAGTTGGACCCGCACTCCAAACGGGAAGAAGATGTCCTTTTCCCGCTGATGGCCAAGCATATCGGGCGGGAGATGGGTCCCATCGCGGTGATGGAGTACGAACACGAACAGGCCAAATCGCGCCTTTCGGGATTTCTGGCCACGATGGCCAGCCTGACCGGTCCCATCAAAGCCGATACCGCACGGCGGATGGCGCGTGAGGTGTCGGAAGCGGTGCAGATCCTGTTCGATCATTTCTTGAAAGAGGAAAACGTGCTCTTTCCGATGGCCGAGCAGATCCTGTCCGACGCGGAGAAGGAAAAGCTGCTTGCGGGCGTGAAGGCGAGGGGTTAACGCTTCCCCCTGCTTGAGCCGTTAAAAATGGAGGACGGCGCCTTGCCCCGGTTGTGGTCGGGGAGGCGCCGTTGCGTTTGTTATTCGACGATCTCCGGCCGCATCGCCTCAAGGCGCGCCGCAACCGCCTGAATGTCGGCTTCTCCCACGCCATGTTGACGAAGGGCGCGGCCGAGCAACTCCACGATCGCGTCGAAGTGTTCGTCGCGAATGCCCAGCCCCGGTGCGCCTCGCGCATGCTACGTCCCGTGTACTTGTTCGGTCCACCGGTGGCGAAGGTGAGGAACAGCGTTTGGTGCCGACGCTGTTTGGCCATGTCGGTGTTGGCGAAGAAATGAGCTACGCGTGGATCGGCCAGGACCATGTCGTAGAAGGTGTCGACCACCCGAGCAATCCCTTCTTCTCCGCCGAGTCGTTCGTAAAGAGACGGCTGTGCCACAGCGGTCATCCCCCTTTTTACAGGTTATGGTGCGCGACTGCTCCATACGATACAATCTTTGGCCGTTTAGAAGTGTGATCGATGTCACAGACGAAGGGACATGATTTTGATATGGGAGAGCAGATTGGTCACGCCCGAGGCAGAACAAATGCGAGGTGTCTTGTTTGTAAGGGAGATTTCATTTATTTTTTTATTTAGAATAATGGGAAACTTCAATATTAAAAGGGGTTCAGCTATGGGGGTTGACCCCCGGTCATTCGTGCCGTTCCTTGTGGACGCCAAGCGAAACAGGGACCTCGCGCCCCCGCCAACCCGGCCCGGCGGAGCCGGACCGGGCGTTGGGGCGTATGACGCGACATGACGCGCACCATTCCCCTACACTCGTGCAAGGGAAGCGCTCCTGCCGGTTGACCCGGTGGCCGTCAGCTTTCACGGATGCGGAGGCTGTCAACGCGGGCCGTGCCGGCTGCTCCCAAGGCGTACAGCTCGTCGAGGAAGGCGGCCTGAAAGCTCCCCGGGCCTGCAACCTGGCCCGCTGCGCGCTCCGCCGCCCGCCCGTATACCGCCATGGCCAGGGCTGCGTCGCGGGCCGGATCCTCCGAACCGGCCAGGAACACGGCTACTGCGGCGGTGACGGCAC
>PKQU01000104.1 GCA_017577925.1 Bacillota bacterium | reverse complement strand
ACTTGTAGCGGATGAGCACATCGCGCAGAAAGGGGTTGTAGGCCACGGCGCTGCGCGCCGCGCAAAACGGCGCGTCCAGCTCGCCCGCGCACACGGCGCAACGGGACGCGGGCGGGCAGCCGCAGCGGGCATCCAGGGGCTCATCGAGCCACGTCAGGGCTTCCGCGCAGCGGCGGCACCACGCGCGGCGCAGAAATTCGCGAACCGGGGCCGGAACGCGATGCGGAAAGGCATGAACTGGCGGCGGAGCGGCAGGCCGGCCGCACCCTCGGCAGGCGCCGGGCGAAGGAGCAATCCAGTCGAGCAGGCGGGATAAGAGCTTCACCGCGGCCTCTCCCTTTGCGCACAGCAGCCTGGGGCTACGCCTGGTTCCGTTACGTCTGCAGCCGGTTTATCCCAAACGCGCCCGTCCACGTCCCCTCACCCCTGCCCGGTCTTCCAACCCTTACCCTTACCGCCATTCTATCGCAAAGGGGCCCGTTTGACCATCACAGACAACCGGAGCGCCGTTCCGACTCATGTCCCCGACCGATACCGCCGTGCCAGGCGGTTCATCGCGCGGATGTGGGCGCGCGCCCGGCGCTGGGCCGCCGTGGGCCGCTCGGCCACAAACCACACCCGCCCCGTCGGGTCATCGGCGGCACGGCCCACCCGCCCGGCGATCTGCACCAGGGCCGCCTCGTCGAAGACGGCGTGGTCGGCGGCCAGCACGAGGCAATCGGCCTGAGGCACGGTGACGCCCCGCTCGAGAATGGTTGTCGTCACCACGACGCGCACGGTCCCCTCACGAAAGGCGCGCACCACCGCCCCGCGCCGCGGGTCGGCGGCATGGGTGCCGTCGATCCCGTGCGGCAGCGCGACGGGCCACCTGCGTTCCGCCGCAAAGCGGCGCAGGTATGCGACCACAACGGCCACGTCCTCCACCCGCGGCACGAAGCAGAAGAGGCGCCGGCCGGCAGCCAGCGTGGCGCCCACGCGATCGAGGACCTCGGGAACGGGACGCCCGGCACGAACCCGCCGGAGCAGCCGGGATGCGCGCACCAAGCAGGGTTCGGGCAGGGGATACCCGTGATGGCGCACGGGCACGCGCACCACGGACACCTCCCCGCGCCGCGCACGGGCCAGGAGGTCGCCCGGTGGCGTCGCGCTCAGGTACAGCACGCAGCCGCCCGGCGCGAGGGCCTGGGCCACGGCCCGCGGCAGCATGGGATCATGGTGAAACGGGAAGGCGTCCACCTCGTCGACAACCGCCAGCGCAAAGGCGCGTCGCCAGCGCAGGCACTGGTGCGTCGTGGCCACAACGATGTCGCCGCTCGCCCACGTCTCGGGGCTTCCCCCGTACTGGCCGACCACCCGCACGCCGGCAAAGTCGCGCGCCAAGCGAGGAACCAGCTCCAGCACCACATCCCGCCGCGGCGTGGCCACCAGCACGCGCCCGCCGCCGCGCAGCACCTCCGCTATCGCCGGGTAGACCATCTCCGTCTTGCCCGCGCCGCACACGGCCCACAGGAGGAGTTCACGGGAGGCGGGCGGCCGATGCGACCCGGGGACAAACCCGGATCGCCTCCTGCCGCCGGACCGCATCCGGTTCGCTCCGTCGCCCTCCTCCTGCGCGCGCACGCGCAGCGCCGCAAGCGCCGCCTCCGCGGCCTCGCGGGCGGCCCGCGCCGCCTCCGCCTGGGCCGGCGACAGCAGGCGCGCCGCCGGAACGCCGGCCTCCCGCACGGGGCCCAGCGCCGGCGCGGCCACACGAACGAGCAGCGCGCAGGCGCGGCTTTTGCCCATGGCCAGGCAGCGGGCGCAGTATGTGCAGCGCGCGGCGCCGCACGAAGCGCAGGCGGTCGTCTCCTGCAGTGCCGCCTCCTCCCCGCAGCGCAGACACCGTCCCGCCGGGCGCGCGTCGGGGGCCAGACGAAACAGACGGGCCAACTTCCCCGTCCATCCCCGGGTCGGCACGGCTCCGTGGACGACGCCCGGAACAAGCTCGGCCCGTCCCTCCAACACCAGCCACTGCACCGCGCCCAGGAGCAGCCGCTCGCGGGGCGACATGCGCCACGCGGCGGCGAGCAGCGGACGGCGCGCCGCCCACTGGACGGCTCCAACCGCATCACCCCGCCCTCGCCGCGGGGCAGCGTTGCGCGCCGGCGCAGGTCGTCCCCGGGCCCCCCTTGCCGCAGCGGTCCCCTCTCCGTCTCCTCGGGCAGCCTCGGCCGCCTCGCGCCACAGGTCGGCCCCCGCCCGCCGGTCGGCGAGCGCCACCAGCTCCACCCACAGCAGGCTGCGCCCGGCGAGGAGCTCGGCCAAGCGTCCGGCCAGACGCGCCAACCGAGCGGCCCGCGCGTCGCGGAAACCACCCGCGCCACGCAAGCCGGCCGGCGCCTTTTCCGATACCGGGAGCGGGCCCGTAACCGCCAGCCAGCGCGCCCCATCCGCCGGGAAAGCGGCGGCTTCCTGGCCTTGCACCGCCTCCCACGCTTCCCGCGCCGTCACCGGCCGGCGCGCCCAAACCAGCCGCACCGCGCCCCGTTGCGCCCAATAGGCGGCATCCGCCTCCGGCGCCGGCGTCCACCGGAGCACAAGCTGCCCGTCCCCCGGGTCGACGGCATAGAGCCAGCACGGATGGGCCATCGCTCACACCCGCCCGTACACCGCGACGCGGTTGCGCCCCCGGCGCTTGGCGCCCAGGTACATCGCGCGGTCCGCGTACCGCATGAGCTCCCGCGCCGATGTCGCCACATCGGGGTACGTGGCCACGCCCAGGCTGGCGGTGACGCGAACGGAAACGGGGTGGCCCCTGTCCAACGTGCGCACCGTGATCACGGCCTGCTGTTCAATGGCCCGCCGCACGCGCTCCGCCACCTCGGCCGCCTCGTCCAGCCCCACACCCGGCAGCATCACGGCCATCTCCTCACCGCCCAACCGGGCCACCACGTCATCCCGGCGGACGTTCTCCCGCAGGATTTGCGCCACTTTTTTTAACATTTCATTGCCGGCCTGGTGGCCAAAGGTGTCGTTCAGCCACTTGAAGCCGTCCAAATCGAGCAGCACCACGCTGAGGCACTCGCCCCGTTCCGCCGCCCGCGCAACGGCCTCGTGCAGCAAGGCTTCAAAGGTGCGGGCATTGGTCAGGCCTGTCAGCTCGTCCACCCGGCTGCGGTACTCGGTTTGGCGAAATTTCAGGGCGTTTTCGATCGCCACGATCGCCTCGCTGGCGATGATCCCCAGCAACATCTTCTCAACACGGGAAAAGGTGGTGATGCCTGCGCGGCCCACAACCAGCATCCCCCTCGCCCTCCCATCGTGAACCAGGGGCACCAGGCATAGGGCGGCCAGCGCCTTGTCCGGCATCGCCTCCCCAAGGTCGTCCCGAACCAGGACGACCGGGGCGCGCCGGTTCAGGTGCCGCTGAAACAGCTGCGACGCGCTTTGCCACACGGCCAGCTCCTCAAGGGACAGGGGCTGGCCGCTCGCCTTCTCCACAATCACCGGCTCCAGCCAACCGCTCAGCTTGTCCACCACATACAGCCCCCACACGTCCTGTTCCACCAGTTGCCGCACGGCATCGCCGATGGCGCGCACCGTTCGGTCGTAATTCAGCTCGGCGGCAAACTGTCCGGTCACCTTGCCCAGGCGCTGGAGCTGGTGGTTCAAGTACAATAGCTGCGCGTACGACCGCAGGACTTGCCAGGCGGAAGCGGTGGGCACCGCAACCAGAACGAGCCCCAAAAGGCCGAGATGGGGGCGCACCGTCACAAAGAGCAGCCCGACGGGAATGGTTGACAGACTCACCATAACCGCCCACAGCCGCGCCCGGGACGCCCACCCGTCACGCGGACGGCGGGGGTGAAGAAGGACGCGCCGGACGCCCGCCTGGACCCCCGCCGCGGTGAGGCCAAACGCCACCAGGGCCAGCCACTGGGGCTCCGGCAGCACGCGCTTCGCTACACCCCAACACGCGTGGTACGCCCCCGCGCCGGCCAGCAGGCTCATCACCGTAATGCCCAGCTGCAGCAGCCAGCGCCGCCACGTGCAGCACCGCTTCAGCTGCCCCAGCAGGCTGGCCGTGACCGCCACCCACACCGTCACAAGCCACCCGTATTGCGCAAACAGCGCGACAAATACGCTCAAGTTGAAGGAAATGGCCGACAAACCGAAGGCGATGGGAAACAGCGCATCGCCCGCGGCCAGCAGGAGAAAAAATCCCCAGTAGGCCCATTCGGCAGGCGGTACCCGCATCGCCAGCAGGCACCATCCCGCCATCACGACGGACGCCATTCCCCACCACTTGATCCACCAGCTTCGCCCACGCATGGTTGTTCAAACCCTCTTGAATTCACTTACGCGCGTCCATATGGCCGTTAAGCCCGCCCCGATGCCGAGGAACAAAAACGGCATTTCCGGGGTATTGTAGCGGCCAAACACAAAGTACACGCTGTACACAGCGGTAAAATACAGCAATACCATGGCGACAAACGCCGTCTCCAATTTGCTGCGCTTCCCCAGCAGGAGGAACAGGAGCCAACCGCACAGCCCCGCCCATACCACATAGGGTTGCACCTGTCGGACCGTCTCCTTTGGCACACCAAAAATTTCGATCCAATAAAAGGTGTCCTTCCACAACAGAACCGGCTTGTGCACGAGATAGCTATACAAGAACGATTGCGGGTCGGACTGCCACCACTGCCGAATGCGCTCCTTCGCCGCCTCCTTCTGGGCTTCCAGCAAGGTGAACGCGTCGGCGTGGGCATGCTCCGCGTGCAAGCGTTTGAGCAGGTCCTCCAGCGGTTCCGCGTTGGGGTACCCCACCCCCTGGTACGTGCCCAACAACAGCGGATTGCCTTCGCCTGCTGTGAGCGGGATGAACCGCTCGTAATGGACGTAATTGCGCACCCACCACGGTCCTAACACCAGCAGCACTACTGCACCCGCCACAGCGGCTTGCCGTGCCATGAGCGAAAGAGGATACCGTTTGAGCAGGAGATAAACCAGCAAAACGGCCGGGTACAGGGCAATCGTGGCCTTCAAGAGCAACGCGGCAATATAGAAGAACAAGACCGCACCAAAATGGGACCACTTGCGTTCAGAAGCCAAACGCACAGAATAGTACACCAAGTAAATCAGACACGTCATGAACGGCGTTTCCGTCAGCAGCAAATTGTCGGTCAAAATATGCTGAATCGAGACGGCCAACAGCAAGGCGCCAATCAGCCCCGCTGCTGTTCCAAAGCTGTACTTCCCCAACGCGTACACGCCGTAAATGCCGGCCAAGCCGATCAGAATCATGACAATTTTGGCGGCGTACAATCCTCCAATCCCCGTGCCAAACACCAAAAAAATGATCGCCAACAACAGCGGTTGGCCGGGCATGATCTTCACCGTCGGCTCCCACGCAAACCGCTCGGGTTCTGTGGGACCGCGATACGTCAAGGTTCCCGTCTCCAGAAGGCGGATGGCGCTGTTGACATAGCCCTCGTCATCACTGCGCAGGGTGAGATCCAACCCGTAGGTGGTCAGGGCGGCCATGCGGAGCGCGAAGGCCAGGAGCAGGATCCATCCAATCCATCGAGGCCATCGAACCACAAAACTTCCCCTCGCGAAACCTTGGTTATTGGCGCGTATCCCCTGCAGGACGAGATTATTGTAGCATATCCCAGGCATGATATGGATGAAAAAAAACACCCCTACCCGTCGCGAATCGGGGGTGGGATGCGCGCGTCGATGACGACCACGTGGGCGTGTTCCGTCCTTCCGAATTGCCGCCGGATCACGTCTGCGTCCCAGGATGCGGCCCTGCCTACACGTATGTCAATCCCGTGCGGAACATATCGCGCATAGCCGCGCACGATGCCGAGGGTGTCATCGCTTGACCCGAAATCCACCACCGTTACCCACAGGTCCCGGCCATGGCAGTACGCCCACCAAAAAAGGGATCGCAAAAGCCCTTCCACGATATGCCCTGAATTCTCTACGAGGAGGACGACGCAAACCGGTCCCCGCCGGGAAACGGGATGGCCCAGCGGTACGATCGCCCACACCCACAGGGCCGCAAGACCGTACAGTGCCAATCCCCATACAATCCAGTTGGGCACGCGGATCCCTCCTCTGCTGTAGGCTATGCTGCCATACGAGGAGGGGTGACGAGGGCTCAAATGCGCACCCAACCGTGCTTGATGGCCAGCACCACCGCCTGGGTCCGGTCGTCTACGCCAAGCTTCTGAAAAATGTTGCTGACGTGATTCTTTACCGTTTTTTCGCTGATAAACAGCGCCTCGCCGATCTGACGGTTGCTCTTGCCCTCGGCCATCAGCTGCAGCACTTCCCGCTCGCGGCTGGTCAGCTGGCGAAAGCGCGCAACCATTTCCTCGTCCAGAAAGGCCGCCGCGGCCCCGTCGGGCAACGGCGTCTGCCCTTCGCGCAGGCGCCGGAGCTGATCCAGCACCTTATTCGTCACCCGCGGGTGGATGTACGCCTCGCCCCGTGCCACCGTGCGCACGGCCTCGATGAGTTCTTCGCTGTCCATTTCCTTGAGCAAATAGCCCTTGGCGCCACCGCTCAGCGCCCGGTACACATAGGCCTCGTCATCGTGGATGGACAGGATGATCACGCGGCAGTCCGGAACCGTGCGAACAATGTATTCCGTCGCCTCGACACCATTTACCGTCGGCATGCTGATGTCCATCAGCACCACCTCCGGGCGCAGCGCCGCGGCCATCCGGCACGCTTCCTCGCCGTCGCTGGCCTCGCCGACAACAACCAGGTCCTCTTCCATTTCCAGAATGCGCCGCAGGCCGTCCCGGAACAGCTTGTGATCATCGGCAATCAACAGGCGAATCATCGCCCCTCCCCCTTTTCCTATCCTTCACGCGCATGAACGCGGCCGCCCCGACGGGCACGGTAAACCGCACCGACGTGCCCTTCCCCGGCTGCGAATCGAGGGCAAACTGCCCCTTGAGCAGCTGCACCCGCTCACGCATGCCGAAAATGCCGTAGTGGCCCTCCCCGATGGCCGCCGGATCGAACCCGCGCCCGTTGTCGACCACTTCCACGGAGACCGCCCCGGGCAAAAAATGCACCGCCACCTCGACGCGGGTGGCCGCGGCATGTTTCACCACGTTGTTCAAGCTTTCCTGGATCAGGCGAAAGAGGGCCACCTCAATCGCCGAATCGAGCCGCCGCTCGATGCCCTCGATCCGCAAACGAACGGGCAAGCCGTGCCGTTCCTCGAGCGTGGACAGGTACCTGCGCAGCGTGGGAACCAGTCCCAAGTCGTCCAGGCTCATCGGCCGCAGATCAAAGATGATGCGCCGCACGTCGATCAGGCTTTCCCGCACGAG
>PKQU01000274.1 GCA_017577925.1 Bacillota bacterium | reverse complement strand
GGGTTGGTGCGGCAGGCCGCGAACCTTGTCGGCTTGGTGGCGGGGCTGCTGGTGGCCCGCCGCTACGCATCCGACGTGGCCGGCGTGCTGGCGGACCGTTTTCCGGCATTGGGGCAAGGGCAACTGGTCATGGACGGTTCCTCCGCGCTCGGTCGGATGCTGGCCCTTGTCCTGGCGTTTGTGGGGATCGTGCTGGCGGTTCGCCTCGTCATCCAGCTTGCCGCGCGCGTCCTTGAGGGGCTCTGCACCCTGCCGGTCTTGCACGCGGTCAACCGCGTGGGCGGTGCCCTGTTCGCGACGGCCGAGTACGCGCTGGCGGTGCTCCTCGTCCTCAACCTGTTACGTCTCGTGCCCCATCCCGCCGTGGTGTCAATGCTGGCCGAATCCGCCTGCGCCCAGCAGGTCTTCACCTGGACGGCCGACCTCACGCGGTGGCTGCTTGACGGGCGGTTCCCCGTGCCCGGGGGGCCGGCGAGCCCGGCGTAACGGAGGACGCCACATCCGTGGACGGCGGCCGCAAGCCCGCACACAAGGGGGAACCGAATGTGGACAATCGCCGCCTTGCCGCCGTGCTTCGGCGGATTGCCGATCTCCTCGACATCGAGGGCGACAACCCGTTTCGCGCCAACGCCTACCGTCGTGCGGCCCAGGCCATTGAAACCTGTCGCCAGCCGGTGGCCGAGCTTCCGGACGTGACCGTGCTCCCGGGTGTGGGCAAGGGCGTGGCCGCCGTGGTGGAGGAGCTGGTGACCACGGGCCGTTCGGCGCTCCTCGAGGAGCTGGAGGCGAAAATCCCCTCCGGCTTGCTTGCCCTCCTGCGTATCCCCGGGCTGGGGCCGAAGAAAGTGGGCGTTCTCTACCGGGAACTGGGTGTCGCGTCGTTGGCCGATCTCGAAAAGGCGCTGGACGAGCAGCGCGTACGCTCCCTGCCCGGTTTTGGGGCCAAGACGGAACAAAACCTGCGCCGGGCGCTCCGTGCGGCTGGCCAGCGGCCCGAGCGGCTGCCGCTGGCGTATGTGTTGCCCGTGGCGGCTGCCATCGAGCAGTATCTGGCTCGCCAGGAGGCAATTGTGCGATTTTCCCGCGCCGGGAGCCTGCGACGTTGGAAGGAGACGGTAAAGGACCTTGATTTTGTGGTGGCCACCGCTTTGCCGGACGAGGCGGCTGATGCCCTGGCGGCAATGCCGGGGGTGGCGCGGGTGATCGCCAAAGGGCCGACCAAGGTGTCCGTTGAGCTGGACCTGATGTGGCCCGTGACGGTGGATTTCCGCCTCGTGCCACCGGAGTCCTTTGCCAGCGCGCTGCACCACTTTACCGGATCGGCGGAGCACCATGTCCGGCTGCGGCAGCGGGCCAAAGCGCGGGGGCTGAAGCTGAGCGAATACGGTGCGGAAGCGACGGAAAGCGGGCGCCTGACCGCCTTTGCGACGGAAGAGGCGCTGTATGCGGCGCTCGATCTGCCCTATATCCCGCCGGAGTTGCGCGAAGGGGAAGAGGAGATCGAGGCGGCTGAAGCGGGGTGGCTCCCGCACTTGGTGGAAGAAGCCGATGTGCGGGGGGACCTGCACCTGCACACCACCTGGAGCGACGGCGGAAACACCCTGGAGGAGATGGCCGAGGCGGCGCGCCGGCGCGGATATGCGTACAT
>PKQU01000103.1 GCA_017577925.1 Bacillota bacterium | reverse complement strand
GGATCCAACCGACGCTTTCGCCGGACGACGTCCAGCAGGCTGCTGCCGCCACTCCCCTGCCAGCACCCGGGCGTCCACCCCAGGTTCCGGGCGTCCAGGTGACGGTTTTCCCCCGGCCCTTACGCCGTCGCGTCGGGGAAGTGCTGCACCAGCCGGCCCCCACACCCGTCCCCGCGGAACCACCGATGCCGGAACCGGCGTCCCCCCCTGCCGCAGCAGGAGGATGCCAAACGTGCGGAAAAGTGACGTGGAAACCCCGTCGCACCCATGCATAGGCCCTTTCCGTCCCCACCCTTCCGCATCACCAAATCGGCGTATGGGGCCATGATCGCACACTGCCTGCGCGAAAAGCCCATCGAGGCGTGCGGGGTTCTCTCCGGTACGGACGAATGGGCCCTGACCTGTTGGCCGCTGCCCAATCGTCTGCAGAGTCCCAACGCCTTCGAGATCGATCCGGCCGATCTCGCGCGGTGTCTCGCGCACATCGGTGCCAAGGGAGAACGCCTGTGTGCCGTCTACCACTCCCATCCCACGGCCCGAGCTGTTCCCTCGCGCGAAGACCTCCGGCATGCCCCACACGATCTGGTGTACCTGATCGTCTCCTTGCGCACGTCCCTTCCCGTCGTGCGCGCCTATCGTCTCATCGACGGCAAGGCCTGGCCGCGAGCGCTGGTCGTCGTGGACGGATAACCCCCAATCCTTAGGGGAGAAGGACGTCGCCGGGCGCCACGCCGTGGCGGATCTCCACCAGGCCGCCCCCTCGGACGCCCACCGATACCCGTTGGCGGATCACCTCTCCCCCGGGAAGACGCAGGTGCACGTAGGGCTGGGCGTCCGTGCCGTGCAAGTAGGAAACCGGCACGGCGAGGCAGGCGGAACACCGCGGGACGACCAGCCGCACGGTCACCGCTCCCGTCACCGGATCCGGTTCGGCCGGCGGGACCGGCACATCCGTCACGAGGAAAACCCGGTCGCTCCCGGGCTGTGGCCGGATTTCCCGCACCGTCCCCACCAACGGCTCCTTCGCCTCACCCTCCGGCCACACGCGCACCGGGTGGCCCGGCCGTACCGGGGCCACCCACCGCCCGTCGAGCGAAACGATCACCCGGACCACATCCCCTTCCCGAAGCCTCACCACCGGCTCGTTCGCCGCAACAACCGCGCCGGGCGTGATGTTCACCTCGATCACGGTCCCCGCCTGCGGGGCCGTGATCGTTTTCTCTCGCGCGCGACGCGCCAACGCCTCCAATTCCCGCTCCACCTGTTCGAGTGCCAACGACGCCTTTTTCCACGCCAGCACCGTTGGGGGATGCTCAACCGTCACCAGCGGAGCCCCGCGCGCGACCCGTTCGTTCACCGCCACGTGCAGCTGCCGCACCACGCCGTCCCGCGCCGCGGTGAGGTCCACCGTCGTTCGCCCGGCCGCATCCCGCAGCCGCACCAGCACCTGACCGCTGTGCACGGGGTCTCCGGGCACGATTGGCGCCTCGGCCACCTGTCCGCGCACCGGCGCGTGGAGGGTCCACTCCTTGGCGGCCGCAAAGGCGTCGCGCTCGAGGCGGAGGAGTTCTCTCCTGTACACCAAGCGGCGCCGCTCCGCCTCGATCCCCGGCTCGGCATAGGTCACCAAGGCCTCCCCCGCCGCCACGCGCACGCCGGGACGCGCCCATACCTGGTCGACACGACCGGCGCGGGGAGCGCGCACCACGATGGTGCGGGGCGGCACCGCCGTGCCGCGAAGTTCCACCACCTCGGAAACCGGGATCGCCTGCACGACGTACGGCAGCGCGAGGGGGCGCCCAACCGGTTCGCTGCCCGCAAGCCCTGCCGCGACCCAGAGCGCTAACGCCAGTGCGGCCCACCGTCCCGGCATCCGGACGCGGCGCGCGCTTGCCGGGCGGCGAAATCGCCGTTGCCGCTTGCATCGGTGCGGCCATGCGGCAGGCCGGTACGATCCCGATTTGTGCTCCGCGGCTTCGGGCTCTTCCCCGGGCGCACCGTCCGCCACCCGGAGGAGCACAGGGGCCACGCCGTCCGGGACGTCTTGCGGAAGATGCAGCAGGAACGGGCACCCGTCCGGGGAGGCGGCCAGCCACAGGGACCCCGCTGCCTCCGCCTCGGCGGGCAGTGCCACTTCTTGCGCGGAAACGGCCGGGGACCCGTGCCGGGTGGTCACGCGATAGAGCCGCCACCGGGCCCCGTCGTGGCACAGAAACCCCACCCCATCTCCCAGCGCCGCAAGGGCCGGTGGGCGATCCGTCGCCTCACCTGCCGCCACCGTCAGGGGAGGAACGGGGGACTCCCGGGTCAGGGGCATCACCACATACCGGAAGCCTTCGCCGTCCCCCTCCTTCCACGCCGCCCAAACGACTCCCGAACCATCGCGCGTCAGGCACGGGTGGGCCGCGCTGCCCTGAACGGACATCCGCCGGTGCTGCCATTTTACCCCGCGGCCATGGCGCGACAGCAGGTGTAGGGCCATGCGCCCGTCACCCTCGGGATGGACATGCAGCACGTGGAGGGTGCCGTCGCTCCCCATCGCCGCGGCAACAGGAGGAACCCACGCCCGGTACAGGGCCTGAAGCGGCGCGGGGCCCCGCGGGGGCGCCGGGAACCGAACCGCTCCGGTGCGGCGCAGCGCCATCGTGCCGTCGGCCGGCTCTCCGCTCAAACGGCAGGTGAGCAGTTCCCACCGCTGCGTGGTGCGAAGGCGCGCCAGAACAAGGGCCAACAGGTCCCCGCCGGGTGCCGGTAAGAGGATGAGGCGCGCGATGCGGTCATGGGTCGCGGACAGGGAAAGGAGGGGGAACCAGGCCCACGCATCCCCTTGAAGCTGTCCGCAGCACACTTCCCCCTCCACCGTGGCGCACACAAGGTGCGCCCGTCGCGCGGAGCCCGTGGCGGAAAAGCAGGTCACCGCCGGCCTGGCCCGCAGCGTTCGCAAACCGCCCCCGTCATCCGGCCACCGCGCCCACCGCAACATGCCCGTGGGATCCAGCCAGAATACTTCGCCGCGCCCCGTCGGCGCAAGCAGGGCCACGGCCTCGCGCACCGCTCGTTCATCGCTTGTCAAGGGCCCCATGCCGGTCCCCCCAATCCCCAACGTCAATACATGTCTATGTGGGACGCGGGCGGCGCAAAACAACGCGGAGGACGCAGATCGGCGCATCCTCCGCGGTTAGAGGTGTAGGCTCAGGGCGCGTTCGGCAAAGCGGCGGTTGGCCTCCCACAGCGCTTCCGGCGTCCCGGCATCGATCCACCAGCCCGACAGGATGCCATAGCGCAGCTGGCCGCGAGCCAAGTACTGGCGGTTGACGTCGGTAATCTCGAATTCCCCGCGCGGCGAGGGGGCCAAGTCCGCAATGATGGCATACACCTGTTCGTCGAACAGGTAGATACCCGTCACACAAAAGGCGCTTTTCGGACAAGCCGGTTTTTCCTCCAGCGACACAATCCGCCCGTCGCGCACCTCGGCCACGCCGTAGGGGCGCGGATCGGGTACGGCTTTGAGCAGCACCCTCGCCCCGGGCCCTTCTTGAGCAAAGGCTTGAATCCACGGCGTCAGGTCGTCCTCAAACAGGTTGTCGCCAAGGACGGCGACGAACTTCTCCCGTCCCGTGAAGGGCTGGGCCAAGCGCAGCGCGTCGGCAATCCCCGCGGGCCGCTCCTGCACGCGATAGGTCAGCGACACGCCGTAGGCCTCGCCGGATCCGAGAAACGCAGCGAAGTCGCCGAGGTCGTCCTTCCCTGTGACAAGCAGCAGGTCGGTAATCCCCGCCCGCTTCAGCTGTCCGATCACGAACAAGATGAGCGGATAGGGACCGATGGGCAACAGATGCTTGTTCAGCACACAGGTGGCCGGCCGCAGGCGGGTACCCGCGCCGCCGGCCAGAATGACCCCTTTCACCGTCGTACCCCTCCTCCGGCGCGTTAGCGAAAGCGCGTCGTCCAGTCAAAGCCGATCGCCGGATCGTTCCACGGCAGCCGATGCTCGTCGGGTTGTTCCCGATTGTACGCTGCGGTCGTCACATAGACAAGCAACGCCGGCCTTTCCCCCAGCACGCGGTACCCGTGGGCCACGCCAGCGGGAATCAGCAGCGCGATCGGGTTGTGCTCCCCCATGTAGACGACATCGGTGTGCCGATAGGTCGGCGACGCGGCCCGGAGATCGTGCAGCACCACCTGAGCATTGCCAACGGGAAAGAACCACAGGTCGTCCTGCCGTTCATGGTAGTGAAAAGCTTTGACCACGCCGGGATATGTCAGCGAACACGAAACCTGGCCAAAACGGGAGAGCAAGTCCTCGTCGTCGCGCACGATTTCCATAAAATACCCGCGATCGTCGGCGAACTTGACCAGCGGCTTGACGCGAACCCCCTCAATCACGCGCGTTCCTCCTTTTTGATCCGTTGCACGAAATGGGCGAGGGCCGTCTGCCAGCTGCGCAGCGGGGTGACGGGCAAACGCCCGACGCGCGTCGAGCACAGCGGCGTGTACAGCGGGCGGACCGCGGGGAGGGGAAAGTCGGCCGCACGGGCGGGGCGCACCGCTTCGGGATCCAACCCGGCCAGGCGCGCGAGGGTCCGGGCAAAGGTGAACCGCGAACAGGCGCCGGTGTTGGCGGCATGCACGATCCCCGTCGCGTCGGTGGAAAGCACCTCGGCGAGAAACCGGGCCAGGTCCCACGTGTGGGTCGGCGAACCAATCACGTCGCGTACCACGGCAACGGTCTCGCCGCGCTGCAGGCGGTCCAGCACCCACCGGGCGAAGTTGGGCCCCCGGGGACCGTACAACCAGGCCGTCCGCACGACAAGATGGCCCTCACCGGCAGCCAACACCGCCTCCTCGCCCCGCCGCTTCGACCAGCCGTAGACGTTCAGCGGACGGGGGACGTCGCGTTCCACGTAGCAGCCACCCTTTTGTCCGTCAAACACATAATCGGTGCTGATGTGCACCAGCCGGGCTCCGACCGCCTGGGCCGCCCGCGCCAGCAGGGCGGGGGCGGCGGCGTTGACGCGCAGGGCCGTGAGGCGGCGCGTTTCACAGGCGTCCACCCGGGTAAACGCCGCGCAATTGACGATCACGTCGGGGCGCAGGTCGCGCATGAGGGCTTCCGTCTGCCGGCGGCAGGAGACGTTCCACTCCTCCCGCCGGTAGGCGTGCACTGCCCATTCCGGCCGGTAGCGGCGCAGCCACGCCGTCAGTTCCGTGCCGAGTTGCCCGCCCGCGCCGGCAATCAGCACCCGCATGTCCACCAGTCCCGGTGGCGGCGGTACCACTCCACCGTGCGGGCAAGCCCCTCGGCGAAGGAGACGCGCGGAGCCCACCCCAGCCGGTGCCGGGTGCGCCGGTCATCGAGGGCATAACGCCGATCGTGCCCCGGGCGATCGGGCACGTGCGCGATGCGCACAGGGTCGCGGTCCAGCAGGCGGAGAATCGTTTCGGCCACTTCGCGATTGGTTCGCTCCTCTCCCCCGGCGATGTGAAACACATCGCCGGCTTCTCCCTTCACCATCGCCGCGTCCAGGGCTCGGCAGTGATCCTCCACATACAGCCAGTCCCGCCGCTGCTGGCCATCCCCGTAGAGCGGAATGGGACGGTCTTCCAGTGCACACAGGATCGCCTTGGGGATCAGCTTTTCCGGGTGCTGCCGCGGTCCGTAGTTGTTCGTGCACCGCGTAATCACCACCGGCAGCCGATAGGTTCGCACGTACGCCTGGCACAGGAGGTCGCCCCCCGCCTTGCTGGCCGCGTATGGACTGCTCGGCAACAGCGGGGCGTCCTCGCCAACTGCTCCCCGTTCGGTCGGCCCATACACTTCGTCGGTCGACACGACCACCACCTTCTGCACGTCGTACCGGCGGGCCGCTTCCAGGAGGCAGTACGTGCCAAAGACGTTGGTGCGCACAAACGCCTCGGGGGTCGCAATGCTCCGGTCAACGTGGCTTTCGGCGGCCAGGTGGAACACCACGTCGACCCCGTTGCGGAACACCGGCTCGACGTCTTCCGGGTTGGCCACATCTCCCCGCACGAACACGTGGTTTTTGTGCCGCGCCAGGTGGGCCAGTGTGGCGCGCGACGCCGCGTACGTCAGCTTGTCGAAGGTGACCACCGTCGCTCCCGGGTAGGCCCGACACAGGTGGTCCACCAGATGGCTGCCGATAAACCCCGCGCCTCCCGTCACGAGAATGCGCATGCTGCTTCCTCCTTTGCGTCGCCCGGTCATGTACGAGCCGGACGCGCTGCCGCAGACGAGGGCGCGCCAGCCGCCCTGGCCCGCATCGCTGGTTTAGCGTATGTCGGCGGGAGGAAAACCGTTCCGCCGCGGCACGGCAACCTTGACAACAACGTACCACCTGCGCTAGCGTTTAAATTGTTGGACAAATTGTAAACGTTTACAGACATATTCCATTTCCTAACAGATGCCAGCGAAGTCCACACGCAAAAAGGAGAGGAAACACGATGAGCCACCGGATGTCCTATTACGGTGCCGTGGGAAACGGAGAAACCGCGGCCCTCATCTCCCCCGTCCTGTCCGTCGACTGGTTACCCGTGCCGCGCATCGACGCCTTCCCCCTGTTTGCCCGCGCCCTTGACCCGGTGCGCGGCGGCGCCCTCACCCTCGACGCGGGAAAGCCCCTCGTCCCGATTCGCCAGGCCTATGTTCCCCACACCAACGTCCTCGTCACCGAGGCCCGCGCCGGTGACCTGTCCCTCACCGTCACCGATTTCATGCCATGGGGCCGCCGCCTGCTGATCCGCGAAGGCCGCATCACCAACACCGGCGGCACCGAAGCGGTGCAGCCCGTCAAGCTGGCGGCCGTGCCCACACAAACCCGTGCCCGCACATACATGGTGGAGCAGGACGATCACCGGGTGGCCATCTCCGGCGTCGACGGGCACCTGGTGGCCGAACTGATCGGCGCCCCTCAACGTCTCGCCCCCGGCGAGACAGCCACCTTCCGCGTTGTGGTGGCCTATGGCCCGACGGCCGAAGAGGCGGCCCGCCAGCGCGAGGCCGCGGCTGCCTGTTCTCAGGAGCAAGAGGTCGCCTTTTGGGAACGCTGGCTGCGCCCCGCGCGCCCGCTGGTAACGGACAACGGCGAATGGCGCGAGGCGTACACGCGCAGCCTCCTGGTGCTGAAGCTCCTGTGTCTGGACAACGGGGCCATGATCGCCGCGCCGACGGCCTCCTTCCCAGCCGTGCCGGGCGGGCACGACAACTGGGACTACCGCTACCTGTGGCTGCGCGACGGCTACCTGACCTCCCTCACCCTCGACATCTGCGGCCTGCACGACGAACCGCGCCGCTTCTACGAGCTGGCCTTCCGCCTGCAGGACGACAGCGGCGAGTGGCGCCAGCC
>PKQU01000102.1 GCA_017577925.1 Bacillota bacterium | reverse complement strand
GCGTCGTACACCACGCCGGCGCTCACCACCATCCGCCAACACACCTATGAGATGGGGGAGGCGGCGGCCCATTTGCTCATCGACATGCTGGAAGGTGTGGCCTCGTCGCACCGCGTGGTTATCGACGTGGAACTGGTGCAGCGTGACAGCGTGGCCCCGCCGCGTCGGCACGCGTAACCCCGTGCGAATCCCATCGTTCCTCGCGGCCGGCGTGTGCCGGCGCTTTTCAAACCGTGCTATCCAAAACGTTTTGGATCGGCAAATCCGATGCCAATGCCGGGCTTCGTGGGGCGGGACCAGACGGGAAAAGCAAGGGAAAGGAGAGCCACATGATGGACTTTCGCGTAATCAAGGAGAACGACTACTTTCTGTTGACCGACGTGCGTGGGGACATCCCGGCGGAGAACCCGGAGGGGCTGGGCTTCTACACCCGTGACACGCGCTTTCTGAGCCGGTTTGAGTTGCTCGTCAACGGGCAGAAGCCGGTGGTCCTCCATTCGGCGGCGGATCAGAACTACATGGCGCGGATTCTCCTGATCAATCCCAACCCGAAGACCCTCGGGGAAGACGCGATTGACCTGGCGCGCGAATCGGTCACCTTTGAGCGTACGCGGCTCATTTATGATGGCATCCTGTACGAAAAGCTGGTCGTCACCAATTACGACCGCCGTTCCCAGACGTTGACCTTCACCTATGCCATCGACGCCGATTTTGCCGACATGTTTGTCGTCCGCGGCTTTGCAGGCGGTGAGACGGGGACGGTGACGGACCGGGTGCGCACGGCTGGCGGCCTGGTCGTGCGCTACGAAGGGAAGGACGGCATCACGCGCGAAACGGTTGTCGCTTTCAGCCAACCGGCCACGGCGTGGGACGACGAGGGGCATCACTTCCGCCTCGCTCTCGATCCGGGTGCCTCGTACACCCTGACGGTGACCGTCACTCCCGTGGTGGGCGGTGAACGGGGCACGGCGGTGTCCATGGAGGTGGCGATGGCGGCGCTCCAGCGCTCCTATGCCGAGTGGATGGACCGGGCCATGCATGTGGAGACCGACAACGCGCAGCTCAATCGCCTCTTGCACCGCAGCCTGCTCGATTTGCGCGTGCTGACCACCGATTTGGGCGACGGCCTCTTCCCGGTGGCCGGCATTCCGTGGTATGCCGTCCCCTTTGGGCGCGACAGCCTGATCACCGCCTGGCAGGCTCTGGCTTTCCAGCCGGAGATGGCCAGGGGCACACTGCTGACCCTGGCGCGCCTGCAGGGGAAGCGGGAGGATCCATGGCGCGACGAGCAGCCGGGAAAAATCCCCCATGAGATGCGCTACGGTGAGCTGGCCAACACGAACCAGATTCCCTTCACGCCCTATTACGGGACGATCGACGCCACGCCGCTCTTCCTGATCTTGGCCGCCGAGTACTACCGGTGGACCGGCGACCGGGAACTGATGGAACGGCTGCTGCCCAACATCCTTGCCGCCCTGGAGTGGATCGACCGCTACGGCGACCGCGACGGGGACGGCTTTGTCGAATACCTGCGTGAGTCGGCGCGGGGCTTGGGCAACCAGGGATGGAAGGACTCGGGCGACTGCATCGTCTACCGCGACGGCCGCCTGGCCGAAGGGGCCATCGCCCTGTGCGAGGTGCAAGGCTATGTGTACGAGGCCAAGACACGGTGGAGCACGATCTTTGCCGAATGGGGCGATGCCGAGCGGGCCAAGGTGCTGGCCGACGCGGCGGAGACCCTGAAGCGACGCTTTGCCGCCGCCTTCTGGATGGACGACGAGCAGTACGTGGCCCTTGCCCTCGACGGCCACAAGCGTCGGGTGGACGCCGTCACGTCCAACCCGGGGCACCTGCTTTTCACCGGCATCTTGGACGATGAGCAGGCGGTGCGCGTCAAAGATCGCCTCATGCAAAGCGACCTCTTCTCCGGCTACGGCATCCGCACCCTCAGCGCCAAGGAGCGGGCCTACAACCCGGTGAGCTACCACAACGGTAGCGTCTGGCCCCACGACAACAGCCTCATCGTCCTGGGGCTGGCGCGCCGGGGGTTTACTGAGGCGGCCCACCGCGTGATCGCCGGCATGCTGCGGGCGTCGGAACAGGTGGAGCACTGCCGCCTGCCGGAGCTGTTCTGCGGGTTCTCCGCCGACGACCGGCTCATTCCCTACCCGGTGGCTTGCTCGCCCCAGGCGTGGGCGGCCGGTACACCGCTCCTCTTCGTGCGGGCGCTGTTGGGCATTGAGCCGGACATCCCCAACGGCAAAATCGTCCTTGCCCCGTCACTTCCGCCATGGATGAGCTGGATGCGCGTGCGGCGGATGCGCATTGGTTCGGGCGAGCTGTCCTTCGATGTGATCCGCGAAGGCGGGGTGCTTTCGGTACGGATCGAAACCAATACCACCGGCGCCGAGGTGCGCGTCCAACCCACACCACCAAGAGGAGGGGGCGTGCAGTGACGGCATCACGATGGTTTTGGCGGAAATCATGAAGCCGGAAGACGACCTCAACGATTTTGCGCCGCTTTCTGAACGTGTTGAAAACGATAGAGATTTGGGAATCAAATGGAAGCGCCCTTCCACACGGCATAGCGGCGTGGAAGGGCGCTTCTTTCCTCATGCACTTCCAAGCGAAGAGGGGCATCACACCACTTCCAATACGGCAATGCCCCGAATGGGGTTGTCGCGGTTGCGACCGTCGCCGTAAAACAGGTAAACCGGTCCACCGTCGCGGATCGGCTTGCCGTTTTGGGCAAACTGCAGGATTGCCCCCATGGCTTCCTCGAGGGACAGGGTGACACGCTCACCGTTGTCGAGGTGACAGACAACCGCGGTCGCGTTGGGGGCCGGGCCGGCGTTTTGCAGGAAGGGGGCCAGCGGCATGCCCCAATCGCCCTCCAACGCCTGCTTGGCTGCGTACAGGGCTTCACTTCTGGCGGTCGGGACCGCGCCATCGCGCAGCGCGGCGACCCACCGCTCCGCAGCCGTTTCCGCTTCCGCTTCCCGACGTGCCGGCTCCTGGGCTTCCCGGGCACGATTGAAGGCCTCGGCCATCGGCACTTTGCGGTCGTCAAAAATCCACACCGTGGGGTCGAGGGTAATGGTGTAGCGCACGTTTCCCTTGATCACGATGACGTCCGCCATCAGGTCGCAACCTCCTTTTCCCGCCGATCGTCGCGTTCCCATTATACCATGGTCGGCGTATGGGCCAGCGGGCGCCGCCCCGTGGCGCTTCTAGCCCGCGTAGGGTGCTTATGCTACAATAGCGATGAATGGACTGTGGGATCGGAGGGATGGCCTTGTCCACCAACATCGCCACCGAAGTGAGCCAAAAGGCCCTGAAATTGTTGCAGGCCGACGCGGAAAAAATCAGCAAATTGATTGAAGTCCAGATTGAAAACTTGACGACCCCCCAATGTCCGCTGTATGAAGAGGTTCTGGACACGCAGATGTTCGGTTTTTCTCGGGAGATCGATTTCGCCATCCGTTTGGGCCTCATCGACGAGGCGACCGGCAAACAGCTGCTCGACGAACTGGAGCAGAAATTGACCAAAATCCACGAGGCGTACAACAAACGGCGGTAGCCAAAGGAAGAGCCGCCATCCGTTGGCGCCCGCTGAGGGTGACCCGCGCGGGGTCTTTTTGTCTTTTTGCAGGCTGCGTATAAACGGCCTCCCTCGGTCGGAACACTAAGGGCAACCAATGTCCCGACCGGGAGGAATGGGGATGGCAAGACGATGGCAGCGTGTTCTTCTCGCGGTGGTCGTAGTCCTCTTGGTCTCGACGACACTGTCGGTCTTTGTGGAGCGGACGGCTGCCTTTGGCCAGCAGACCCTGTGGATGGGCATGCGCGGTGGCGATGTCTATGAACTGCAAGGCCGTCTCAAGCTGCTGGGACTGTATACGGGACCGGTCGATGGCCATTTTGGCCGTCGGACCTATTTGGCGGTGCGGCGGTTTCAGTACGAGTGGGGATTGCGTGTGGACGGCGTGGTCGGGCCGCGCACCAAAGTGAAGCTGTGGCAGGCCACCAGACATTGGTATCCTGGGCTGGAGAGGCTAGCAGGAAAGCCCACCATCCCGATTCTCAAAGTGGGGTCGCGGGGGCCGCGGGTGCGCGAGTTGCAGGCGCGCCTGAAGTTTCTCGGCTACGATCCGGGACCCATCGACGGTCGCTATGGCTGGCGTACGCTGCGGGCGGTGCGGACGTTCCAATGGCGGTTTGGCCTGCCCGTTGACGGCATTGCCGGGGTGCGCACCCAGGGCAAGCTGTGGGAGGCCACCAAGCGCTGGCGGTGGGGGATGGAGGCCCGTGTTGCGCCGCCGCGCCAGGTCGCACCGCCCGCTCCTCCGCGCGCTGCGACCCCTGCTGCACCATCGGCGCGCCGCCCGGTGCAAACGTCGGGGTTCCGGGGTTTCTCGGAGCGCGACATCGATTTGATGGCCCGCGCGGTCCACGCGGAAGCGCGCGGCGAGCCGTACGTGGGGAAGGTGGCGGTAGCCGCGGTGATCTTGAACCGCATCGAAAGCGCGGCGTTTCCCAACACACCGGCCGGCGTGATCTTTGAGCCGCTGGCCTTCGAGGCTGTCGCCGACGGGCAAATTTGGCTCCCCCCCGACCGCGAGTCGCGGCGGGCCGTCATCGATGCATTGAACGGATGGGATCCCACCGGTGGCGCCCTCTATTACTTCAATCCGGAACGCGCCACCTCCAAGTGGATTTGGAGCCGCCCGCAGATCAAGCGCATCGGGAAGCACATCTTTACCAAATGACCGCAATGCCACCCGCAACTTTCCGATTCGGACCGCCGTTTTCCACAATCGAACCGCGAGGCGTTGGACGCCAATTAGCCCCGACTGCGGGGCTTTTCCTTTTTTCTCCGTGACGGGAAAAGGGGAACGGCGCGGCAAACTAAGAGGGAGCCTTCTCGACGGAGTCGTTCGCGACTGCGCGAGTCGACGCCTGTTGGTGAGGGGGGAATGCGGTGAAGCACAGGTTGTGGTGGCTGATGGTGGTGCTGGCAGTGACCCTGGTGCCCAGCATCGGCCGGGTGCAGCCTCCTCCGGCCGATGACGGTGCCCGGGTGCGCGCTCCCGGGGCACCGGTCGAGCGGCTGCAGGTGCGGGAGGGGATGCGCCCCGGGGAGTACCGGGAAGGAGAAGTGGTGGTCCGTTTTGCCAACCATCCGGAAGAGAAGACGATGCACCGGTGGCTTCGCGAGGTGGACGCCACCCACGTGCGGCACAACCATCTGGTGTGCATTGTCCGTTCACGCTCCAGGAGCACTGCGGAACTGATGCGCTTTTTCCATGACAAAGGGGCGGCCTATGTCGAGCCGAACTACATCATTCGGGCCAACACCGTGCGCGGAGGGGCCATGGGAACGCCGCCGTTGTCCCAGCCGCAGGACAGGGGGTCGCGCAAGCGGGTCCCCAATGACGAGTTTTACCGTCCCTATCAGTGGAATTTGCCGTTTATCGGCAGTGAGCGGGGATGGCGGGTTTCGACGGGCGATCCGGCGGTGATCGTTGCCGTCGTCGACACCGGCGTCGATCTCGACCACCCGGATTTACGCGGACGGCTGGTCCCGGGACGCAACGTGTTGAACCCGGGAGCCCCGCCGCAAGACGACCAAGGGCACGGAACCCACGTGGCCGGAATTATCGCTGCGCGCACGAACAACCACCGCGGCGTGGCCGGTGTGACGTGGCAGTGCCGCATCATGCCGGTGAAGGTGCTGGATGCCCGCGGGGCCGGCAACCTGTTTGACGTCGGTGACGGTATCATCTGGGCCACGGACAACGGGGCAAAGGTGATCAACTTGAGCCTGGGCAACTACGTGGAATCCCGGTACCTGCGCGACGCCGTGCGGTACGCGTTTGCGCGGGATGTGGTTCTGGTTGCCGCCTCTGGGAACGACGCCTTGCCCGATTCCGGTTTCCCGGCCTCCTATCCGGAGGTGCTGGCCGTCTCCGCGCTGCGGCCCGATCGGCGCTTGGCCGACTATTCCAATTACGGGGCGGCCATCGACCTGACCGCCCCGGGAGACGAGATCGCCAGCACCTTCCCGGATGACCGATACGCAGCCCTGTCAGGGACATCGATGGCCAGCCCCCATGTGGCCGGCGTGGCCGCGCTGGTGCGCTCGGTGAACCCGACCTTGAGCAACCGGGACGTGATCGGCCTCTTGATCCGGACGTCCCGGGACCTCGGGCGCCCGGGATGGGATCCGCTGTACGGTCATGGACAGGTGGATGTGGCTGCCGCCTTGCGGGAAGCCTCGGCCACTTACGAGCGGCGCGTGGACACGATCACGCAGCGCCTCGCACGGCTGATGCAGCAACTGGGGCTGGCGGACGCCGCACCGGGTCGGGCGTTGAACGGCCGCGAGCTGGCCGCGTTGCTGGAGCGGGTGTTGGGCAGCCGCGGAGCGGAAATGGCGCGGGATCTTCGCCAGCGACGGCACGTGACGGTCGGGGAATTCGACCGCCTGTTGAAAAAGCTGGAGCACGATGCGGCGGGCCGCGGATCGCGTTCGGGCTTTCTCGCCCCGTCCCTTTCCCCGGAAGCGGCCCGGCGTCCCCTGACCCTGCGCGCTGCCGTGGTGCGCATGGTGGAACGTGGCTGGCGCCTCGAGCCGTAGCAACTTCCAGATGTAGAAGCGGGCCGGGCTGCTCATATTAGAGGTGGGCAAGCGGAGAGGAGGTGAAGCGCATGACCATCGGCAGCCGTCTGCAGACGACGTTGGCCAGCGCCCAAGGGGTAGCGGCGGACCTGAAATCCTACGCCTTGGAGACGCAGGACCAGCAGGCAAAGCAGCTGTACCAGCAACTGGCCCAGACGATGGACAGCGTGGTCAACTCGCTCCAAAGCCGCGTGAACTACGTGCTGGAGCAAGAACCGCAGTACAAGAACCAGTAACGACGGTGCCCCCTCGTGCAGAGGGGGCGGTGTTGTTCCGGGTTACAGTTTGGCGATGTTGTGCCACAGCGTTTCCAGCCGGTACAGCGTGGCCAGGGCGTCGGTCTGTTCCCTGTGGCGTAGGTAGGCGCGCAGTTCGGACAGGGTTTCCTCGAAGGCGCGGATGTCTCCCTCATCGGCGTTTAAATAGATGCGGCGGTGCATGGATCGCCACGCGTGAAGCAGCTGCTGGTAGTGGTGGTCCGCGGCGGCCCACTGCTGGGCTTCCACGGCGCGCAGGGTAGCGTGGGTGGCGCCGAGCACGTCCTGATCCGGCGACAAGGGCACTTTGAACGGGTTGGCGCAGCCGGCCACGAGCCCCAGCCCCAGGCAACCCAACAAGGTCAACACAAGCAGCCGCACGTTACCCCTCCTTCGTCGTTTCGCGGAAATGGCGTTTGAGCCGTTCCA
>PKQU01000273.1 GCA_017577925.1 Bacillota bacterium | reverse complement strand
TCCAGGCGCGGCACGGCAGGCGTGGCCGCGACGAGGATGACCATCACCTCACCGGTGCGAAAGCCGACGCGGACAACGACATGGCGCAGCACGCCTTCGTGGCGGACGTGGTCATAGGGCGGGATGCCCAGCGCAGCCGCCGCCTCCTTGACGGCGCGCACCGCCGCCTCCATCGGTTCCGGCTGGAGGAGGCAACCCTTCAGATCCACGACGGTGTGCGTCCCCTTGGCGAAAAAGCCGGCCACGAGCCGTCCGTCTTCTGCCCCAACGGGTACCTGCACCTTGTTGCGGTAGCGCCACGGGTCCGTCATGCCGATCACGGAGCGGACGGGGACATCGGGCAGGCGGGCGATGCGGGCGAAGGCGTCGGCCACGATGCGCCGCTTCAGGGACAGCTGCCCTTCATAGGCGGCGTGCTGCAGCGTGCAGCCGCCGCAGGCGCCCACCACCGAACAGGGCGGCACGGTACGCAGGGAACTGGTCATGAGCACCTTGGCCACCTCGGCCCGGCCAAAGGTTTTGGCCACCTCGACGACCCGGGCGCGCACCCGCTCCCCTGGAAGGGCGCCGGAGACAAACAGCGTAAAGCCCTCGTAGCGCCCCACGCCGTTGCCGTCGTGGGCGATGCCGGAAATATCCAGTTCAACGAGATCGCCCGGTTCCACCGGGGGGCATGCCGGTTTCATCGTCGCCTCTCCTTTGCCGCTTCCCGGTTTTGGTTCCTGCCGTGACGCCGGCCGATTCCCTGTCCTGCGGCGCGCGACCCGTGCCTCAACCGCCAGCGGGAACAAACACCTCGAGATGTTGCGGGAGCACCTCGATGCGGCAGGGGAGTTCCCCGCCCAGTTCGCCATCAAGATTGACCAGCACGCGATCCGTCGACCGCGCTTCCAGCCATGGCGTCTGGAAGTACACCACGAGCGGGTCGCGCACGTGTTGGCCGGCAAGCGCCTGCCTGGCCAGGCGCACGAAGACAGGCAGGGTGGTCTTTTTCAGCACGATGACGTCCAGCTGCCCGTCGGACACGTCGGCCTCGGGAGCCAAGCGTTCAAATCCGCCCACGGTGGGGCTGTTGGCTACGAGAACGAGCATCACGTCGGCCTCCAGCGTGCCGCCGGGGTAGCGGAGCTGGACATGACGCGGGGAGATAAACGGCAGCTTCTCAATACCTTTGACGTAATAGGCCATTTGCCCGAGGAGCGTCTTCAGCCGGCTCGGTACCTCGTAGGTAAGCTCGGTCAGCCACCCCGCGCCGGCGATGTTGATGAAATAGCGGTCGTTCATCTTGCCCACGTCAACCGCCTTGGTGCGGCCGCCGGCGATCACCGCGCAGGCGCCCGCCAGCGACCGCGGGATGCCGAGGGCCGTGGCGAAATCGTTCGACGTGCCGCAGGGCAAGATGCCGAGCTTGGGCCGGCGCGGCCTTCCCGCCAGGCCGTTGACCACCTCGTACACCGTGCCGTCACCGCCGGCGGCGATCACCACGTCAAACCCGCGCGTCACCGCTTCTTCCGCCGCGCGTGTGGCATCGCCTTCCCCCTTCGTCATGTGGCAGGACGTCTCCAGGCCGGCCGCCTCGAGGGCATCCAGCACCTCGGGCAGGCGCTTTTTGATTTCCTCGCGCCCCGCCGAGGGATTGTAAATCAGTCGCGCACGCATGC
>PKQU01000101.1 GCA_017577925.1 Bacillota bacterium | reverse complement strand
CAACCAATGCCTCGTCATACGTCACCGTTACGGTTCCCTGTGCGAGATCGACCTGAACGGCGGAAACGCCGGAAAGGCTCTTCAAGGCCCGCTCGATGGCTTGTACGCAATGGTTGCAGGACATCCCCTGCACGTTGAAGGTTTTGGTGGTCATGCCTTTCGCCTCCTCAGCTTTGGTGAGTTGATCACACCACAAATACCCCACCAGGGTATTTTACCCCCATGGGGTATTATATCCCGCCATTCAATTCCCTGTCAATGACATTTCTCCTGCCCCGTAGCCCGGGACACGCGTGGAGTCCCCTTCTCCCCCCGGGGCATACACATAACTCAGCACGGTAAAAGGGAGTGAAACGATGCACCCTTATCACCCGCCGTACGGGCGGATGCGGCCCCCGCACGCGTGGCCACCTGCTTCGGCGTATCCCCACGTTCCACCCCACAGCATGCCGGATCGGAAAATGCCTCCCCCTCTCTTCAGGGACGCCGATCAGTTTATGAAAAATTTGCGAATGGCGCTTGTCGGGGAACGTTCCGCCATTGCGTTCTACCGCCGCCTGCTGGACATGGCCCCCAACGATGAACACCGCAAGCAGATCGAACACGCGTACGAGGACGAAAAAAAGCATTACCGGATGTTTGAGAACCTGTACATCCGCCTGACCGGCCGTCGCCCCGACGTCAAGCCGATGACCGTCACCTTTGCCACCTACGAAGAGGGGCTGAAAAAGGCGTTCTACGACGAGTTGGAGGCGGCAGAGCTGTACCGCGACACGCAACTGCTCACCCGAAACAAAGCCATTCGCGACATCTTTTATGAAGCGATGACGGACGAGATGGAACACGCCGCGCGTTTTTCTTTCATCTATCACCAGCTGTAAGGCGGCGCGCGCCGAGTCGTCGGCAACGCGGGACGCCCCTGTTCCCCCAGGAAGGCACCTATGCCGCGACATTCGGGACAAAAAACGCCTCCCGCAAATGCGAGAGGCGTTTGCCGCGTTTGGATTACCCGATTGACCCTTCCATTTCGAACTTGATGAGCCGGTTCATCTCCACAGCGTACTCCATCGGCAGCTCCTTCGTGAAGGGCTCGATAAACCCCATCACGATCATCTGCGTGGCCTCGTCTTCGGGAATGCCGCGGCTCATCAGGTAGAAGAGCATCTCCTCGCTCACCTTCGACACCGTGGCCTCATGCTCGAGGGTGACGTTGTCGTTCAACACCTCGTTGTAGGGAATGGTGTCGGAGGTGGACTCCTTGTCGAGGATGAGCGTGTCACACTTGATGTTGGCCTTCGCGCCGTGGGCGTTGCGGCCGAAGGTGACCAGCCCGCGGTAGGTGGTCTTCCCGCCGTTCTTGCTGATCGACTTGGAGACGACGGTGGAGCTGGTCTCCGGCGCGAGGTGGATCACCTTCGCCCCGGCATCCTGGTGCTGCCCCTTGCTGGCCACGGCGATCGACATCACGTAGGCCTTGGCGCCGCGCCCCTTCATGATGACGGCCGGGTACTTCATCGTCAGCTTGGACCCGATGTTGCCGTCAATCCACTCCATCGTGGCGTCCTCGTAGGCCACAGCGCGCTTCGTCACCAGGTTGTACACGTTGGTCGACCAGTTCTGGATCGTCGTGTAGCGGCAGCGGGCGCCTTTCTTGACGATGATCTCGACGACAGCGCTGTGCAGCGAGTCGGTGCTGTAGATTGGCGCCGTGCAGCCCTCGACGTAGTGGACGAAGGCCCCTTCGTCGACGATGATCAGCGTGCGCTCAAACTGGCCCATGTTCTCCGAGTTGATGCGGAAGTAGGCCTGCAACGGGATCTCCACCTTGACGCCCGGCGGCACGTAGATGAAACTGCCACCCGACCACACGGCGCTGTTCAGCGCGGCGAACTTGTTGTCCGTCGGCGGAACCACCGTGCCGAAGTATTCCCGCACCAGGTCCGGATACTCGCGCACCGCCGTGTCGGTGTCGCAGAAGATGACCCCCTGTTTTTCCAGGTCTTCGCGGATGTTGTGATAGACCACTTCCGATTCGTACTGGGCCGAGACGCCGGCGAGGAACTTCTGCTCTGCTTCGGGAATCCCGAGGCGATCGAAGGTGCGCTTGATCTCCTCGGGCACCTCATCCCAGCTGCGGCCTCGCCGTTCCGACGGTTTCACGTAATAGGTGATCTCGTCGAAGTTGAGTTTCGACAGGTCGCCGCCCCAGGACGGCATCGGCTTGGAAAGAAAGATCTCCAGCGCCTTGAGGCGGAACTCGCGCATCCACTCGGGCTCGTTCTTCACGCGGGAAATCTCCTCGACAACTTCCCGCGACAGGCCCTTTTTCGTGCGGTAAACGGCAATGTCCGGGTCACGAAACCCGTATTTGTATTCTTCCAGCTCAGGCGCACGTTTGGCCATGGCGGATCACTCCTTTGCGGGTTGACCGGCGTGGCGCAGGCCTTCCTGCATCGCCTTCCACGCCAGCAGGGCGCACTTGATGCGCGCCGGAAACTTGGACACCCCTTGCAGGGCTTCGAGGTCGCCCAAGTCGATGTCCCCCACGTCCTGGCGCTGCATGAGGCGGGAAAAAGCGTCGGCCAGGGCTAGGGCCTCGTCGACCGACTTGCCCTTGATCGCCTCGGTCATCATCGACGCCGAGGCCAGGCTGATCGAACAGCCTTCGCCGGTGAAGCGCACGTCGGTCACCTTCCCGCCCTCAACGCGCAGCTGCAGGGAGATGCGGTCGCCACACGTAGGGTTGTTCAGATCCACGGTGACCGCGTCATCATCCAGCCGACCCCAGTTGCGAGGCTTCTGGTAATGGTCGAGGATCACCTGGCGGTAGAGCTCATCCAAGGACATTGTGGAAGTACTCCTTTGCATACTGGAGTGCGTCGGCCAGTTTATCAATCTCCTCTTCCGTGTTGTAGAGGTAGAAGCTGGCCCGCGCCGTAGCCGTCACGCCCAGCCAGCGCATCAGGGGCTGGGCACAGTGGTGTCCGGCCCGCACGGCAATGCCGCGGGAGTCAAGCACTGTGGCCACGTCGTGGGGGTGAATCCCCTCGACGTTGAAGGTGACCAGCCCGGCGCGCTCCTCCGGACCGTATACCGTTACGCCGTCGATGGCCCGCAGGCGTTCGAGGGCATAGCGGGCCAGCTGCTCCTCGTGCGCGCGAATGGCGTCCAGGCCGACCGATTCAAGGAAGTCGATGGCCGCCGCCAGACCGATCGCCCCCGCGATGATCGGCGTACCACCCTCAAATTTCCATGGGATTTCCTTCCACGTAGAATCGTACAGCTCGACAGTGTCGATCATCTCGCCGCCGAACTCGACCGGCTCCATTTGCTCGAGCAGGTGGCGCTTGCCGTACAGCACGCCGATACCCGTCGGCGCGCACATCTTGTGGCCAGAGAAGGCATAGAAGTCGACGTCGAGGTCCTGCACGTCCACCTTCATGTGCGGTGCGCTCTGCGCCCCGTCGACCACAATGACGGCGCCCTTTTCGTGAGCGATGGCGGCGAAGGTCTTAATCGGGTTGATCGTCCCCAGCACATTGGAAACGTGGGTAACCGCCACGATCTTCGTCCGCTCGGTCACCGTTTGGGCGAAGTCCTCGACGGCGATGGTGCCGTCGGGGCGCAACGGCACGTACTTTAGCGTCGCCCCCGTCGCCTTGGCCGCCTGCTGCCACGGGATGAGGTTGCTGTGGTGCTCCATCGGCGTGATGACGATTTCGTCCCCTTCCCGCAGCACGCGGCGGGCGTAGGACCAGGCCACCAGGTTGAGGGCCGACGTGGTGCCCCGCGTGAAGATGATCTGCGCCGAATCGGGCGCGTTGAGAAAGCGGGCCACCTTCTCCCGCGCCCCCTCGTAAGCCTCGGTGGCCTTGGTGCCCAGGGTATGCACACCGCGGTGGACGTTGGAGTTATATTCCCGGTAGTAGCGTTCCACGGCCTCGATCACCGGAAGCGGCTTTTGCGACGTAGCCGCGCTGTCAAGATAGACCAGCGGGTGGCCGTTAACCTCCTGGTGGAGAATCGGAAACAGCTTGCGAATCTCCTTGACATTCATCGTCCCAGTTTCCTTTCGATCACAAGTTGGAGGCGCTCCTTCACGCCGGCGATCGGGATCTCCGACACCACCGGCGCCAGGAAGCCGTGAATGAGGAGCCGCTCGGCTTCCTCCCGCGAAATGCCCCTTGACATCAGGTAGTAAAGCTGCAGTTCGTCCAGCTTGCCAACGCTGGCGGCGTGACCGGCCTTCACGTCGTCCTCGTCGATCAGCAGGATCGGATTGGCGTCGCCCCGCGCCTTGTCGCTGAGCATGAGCACCGACTCGGCCTGCTCCCCATTGGCCTTCGTGGCGCCCTTTTCGATCTTCGTGATGCCGTTGAGAACGGCCGTGGCCGCATCCATTATGACGCCCTTGGCCAGGATGGTCGATTCGGTATGCCGGCCGATGTGCACAACCCGGGACGTGAAGCTCGCTTTCTGCTCGCCACCGGCGAGGGCGACGAGCTTGGTGTCGGCACAGGCGCCGTCCTCTTGTAGGACGGTCGCGTTTTCGGAAATCGTGTTGCCGCTCCCCATCTCGCCGAGAATCCACTCGATGCGCCCGTCGCGGGCCACAACGGCGCGGCGGTAGACGACATCGGTCATCCCGGCGGCCAGGTGTCGCACCGACGCCACGCGCACACGCGCCCCCGGTCCGACGAAGACCTCCATCACGCCCAGGTGCACCGCTTCCCGTTCCGGCTCGTCGCTGACGACGTTCTCCACGTAGGTGACCGAGCTGTTCGCCTCGGCCACGATCAGCACGTGGGGAAAGAGACCAACGCCGGCGTCCGCCGCCCAGTAGACGGCCTGCACGGGGAGATCCACCTCGACGCCCTTCGGCACGTAGAGGAAGGCCCCGCCGCTCCACAGCGCCGCGTGCAAAGCAGTCAGCTTGTTCTCATCCGGATTGACGGCTTTCCCGAAGTAACGGCGAACGAGATCGCCGTGTTCGCGCAGCGCGGTGGCCAGATCGGTAAACACAACGCCTTTGCGCGCCAGGTCTTCCGCCACCTGACGGTACACAACGCTGGAGTTTTGCTGGACGAGCACGTTGCGGTTTTCGCCCGCGGCAAACAGGTTCCGCAAGTCCTGCGGCAGCGTCTCCGGCGACAACAGGCGCGCCTCGGCTTTAAAGGGCGTGAAACGGGTAAAGTTCCAGTTTTTCAGGCTGATTTTCTCCAGTTTCGGCAGCGGCAACGCCTCCGCCCGCTCCAGGCTCTCAAGCCGCAGCGCGCGCATCCAGTCGGGCTCGCCGCCGTCCTGCGAAAATCGGGTGATGGCTTGGCGGTCCAGTTGCACGTCCATTTCCACGCTCATCGCTTTGCCCCCTCTACCGGCGCCCAATCAGGCCTTTTGCTCGACGGTGGCGTCCTCGATTCCCAGCTCGTCCTTCAGCGCATCGTAGCCTTCCGCCTCGAGGCGTTCGGCCAGCTCCGGGCCACCCGATTTGACGATGCGACCTTGCATCATCACATGAACATAGTCGGGCGTGATATAGTTCAGCAGGCGCTGGTAGTGGGTGATGATGAGAAACGCACGATCCGGCGAGCGCATGGCGTTGACGCCTTTGGCCACGATTTTCAGCGCATCAATGTCAAGGCCGGAGTCGATTTCGTCCAATATGGCCACACGCGGCTCGAGCATCATCATCTGCAGGATCTCATTGCGCTTCTTCTCCCCGCCGGAAAACCCTTCATTCACATAGCGATGGGCGAAGGCGGGGTCCATATCCAGGAGCTTCATTTTCTCTTCCAGCTCACGAATAAACTTGATGAGCGAAATTTCGTTCCCCTCGCCGCGGCGGGCGTTGATCGCGCTGCGAAGAAAATCGGCATTCGTTACGCCGGCAATCTCCGCCGGGTACTGCATGGCCAAAAACAGGCCCGCGCGCGCGCGCTCGTCGACCGACATCTCAAGCAAATCTTGGCCGTCAAGCGTCACGCGGCCCTTTTCCACAACGTATTTCGGATGGCCCATCAGCACGGAGGCCAGCGTCGACTTCCCCGTACCGTTGGGGCCCATAATGGCGTGCACTTCGCCACCCTTGATCTCCAGGTTCACCCCCTGGAGAATCGGTTTCCCGTCTACAGAAGCGTGCAAATCCTCTATCTTCAGGTGCGGTGCAGCCATAAAAAACCAGTCCTCCAATCGCGTGTCGTTTCGTGAATCGGGGCAACGTCGCGTGTTGCCGTCCTCATGGCACCTCGCCATTCCGGAAGCGAGGTCCAGTGATCTCCTTTTTAGTATACTGTTTGCCGCTACGGGTATCAACCATTACTATAATTATTTTATTTGTTTGTTTGGAAAGTGTCCAAAGGAAGGCTCATGCGGTTTTGGACAGGACATGTAAAACCTGCATCAACCGCCGGCGACGTAAAGGCCGCAAAAAGCCGCAAAAAAAAGAAGAGAAAAAACCCGGGCAACATACCCGGGTTTTGTCTTTCACGCCCTCACCCCTCACCGGCAAGGGCGCGGCGCACGGCCTCGCACTGTGCGGCAAAGGCGGCGTCGTCCAGGACAGGATCACCTTCCCCGGCCGGCAGCGGATCGGGAATGTACAGCCACGATTTGCACCCCTCGTACTCGGGCCGAACGGGAATCTCCACCGGCTGGCGCAGGCGGTACGTGCGTACGAGGAGCACGTGCAGCGGCTTCGTTTTCTTCCAGTGCAGCCGATCCTGGGCAAAGGTCTCCGTCCAGATGTGGTAGGGCATCAGGCGGCCGATGGCCGCCTCGTCAAGGGTTTCGATGTCGTCGACCACTTCGGCGAAGTACGCAAGGCGAACCGTCGTCTGCTCCGGCGAGACAGCGGCCAGTGTGGCCTCCAGGTCGCCGTGAAACTCCGGTTTCACCAGCGCCTTTTTCTGATGAAAGTACGTCGGATATAAGTAAAAGGACTGCTCTTCCAGGCGGAATTCCCGCGTCTCCTCGTGGATGCCGCCCTTTCGCATCAGCAGAATCTGCTTGCCTTCCCCGAGCGCGTTTACCGCGACGGCCCATTCCTTCAGGGCTACCGGTTTCGACGGGGCCTTGGCCATGTCCCCTTCCTCCTCTCCATCAAGCTTGGTAGGATACGGCCGCACCGAAAGCCTCTACGGCCCCTCGCCAGTCCCCGGACGCCGCGCGCGCCTCCGCCGCCTGCCACGCCGCCTCGTCCACCGTCGGCGCATAGCGACGCAGCTGGCGGATCCATTCCAGGGCCTGATCCGCCTCGTCGCGTTCCACGTAAAAGAGGGCCATCTGGTGGATGGCGTAGCAAAGGGCCGGCCCCACGACAAGGCGCGCGTCGGTCTCGTCAGCGTATTGGGCAAAGGCACGCTGTTTGTCCTCGATCACCGCCCG
>PKQU01000100.1 GCA_017577925.1 Bacillota bacterium | reverse complement strand
CCCGGGCCTGCAACCTGGCCCGCTGCGCGCTCCGCCGCCCGCCCGTATACCGCCATGGCCAGGGCTGCGTCGCGGGCCGGATCCTCCGAACCGGCCAGGAACACGGCTACTGCGGCGGTGACGGCACACCCGCCCCCGGTGATGACCGTGAGCAGGGGGTGGCCGTTGTCCACGGACCACAGCCGCCGGCCGTCGGTCACCAGGTCGGTGGCCCCACTGGCCACGACGATGCAGCCGTAGTGGGCTGCCAGCTCACGTGCCGCTCCGGCCACTTCCTCCAGGGGGACCCGGTCACTGTCCACGCCCCGGCTCCGGCCTGCTGCCCGTTCCGGGACGGCCAGGGCAAGGATCTCGGCGTAATTGCCCCGCACCGCCGTCACGCCCAGCTCCAGCAGGCGGCGGGATGTCTCGAGGCGCAGCGGGGTGAAACCGGCACCGACCGGGTCGAGGATAACCGGCACGCCGTGCCGGCGGGCCTCCTGCTGGGCGGCGAGGAAGTCGGCGACGTCGCTTTTCCGGAGGGTGCCGATGTTGATCACCAGCGCGCTTGCCCGGCTGATGATGGCGGGGAATTCCTCCGCTTCTGGCGCCATGATCGGCGATCCCCCCAGCGCTAGGGTGACGTTAGCCGTCCAGTGCATGACCACCAGGTTGGTCAGGTGGTGGATCAGGGGCCTTGTTTCGCGCACCCGGTGCAGGCAGCGGGTCGCCTCTGCTTCCCAATCGCGTCTCGGGAACGGATGGGGAGAAGAAGTCCCAGCCGGGCTGGACAAGGTGTTCGAGGATTGCAAGGTGTCCATTGGTGTTCCCTCCTACCGGTGCGTAAGATGGGCATCACGAGGGCGGAGACCCGGCTCAGGATGAACCCGTCGGCCAAGAACCGTTCGCGTCCCGCCAGGCGTTCCAAGTCCAGTATCGTTTTCTGCGGAACCAAAGTCAACGGTCAGACCCAGTTCCGGTTCAGGTTTTCAATACCATAAACGACCGCGAGCCTCGGATCATAAGGCTCGCGGTCGTTTTTCCATTCGTCAACCTTATAGGTTAGCGTGTCGGTTGTTCCTGGGTGTACGGCAGATGCGGTTCATCTTCTAAGGACCAGCCGGTTTTGAGCCCCACAATGAACCAGCCCAGCACGAGCGCGCCAATGGCAAAGATGGTGTCGCCGACGATCCTTAGCCAAACAAAGGTTTCGATAATGGGGCGTTGCAAGAACTCTGCCGAACGCGCGTACCACATCCCGTGTTCCACGCTTGCCCATGTTTGGAGAGCGCCAACGGGCAAGAGGCTGAGCAGCACCATGAGCGCCAGTCCAATGTTAATGGCCCAAAACGAGAATTTGAGCGGCCTGGTTTTCCATTTCTTTTGGGTCGTGAGTCCCCGCATGCAGAAGAGCATGAGCCCGATACCCAGCATGCCATAGACTCCAAAGAGGGCGGTGTGTCCGTGCACCGGCGTTGTATTCAGCCCCTGCATGTAGTACAGGGCAACCGGGGGGTTGATGAAGAAGCCGAAAAGCCCAGCGCCGACCAAATTCCAAAATGCAACGGCTACAAAGTAGTAGATGGGCCACTTGTACGCTGACACCCAGGGGCGCGCCTGGCTGAGCGTGAGGTTTTCATATGCCTCAAACCCAATCAAGACGAGAGGGACGACTTCGAGAGCGCTAAAGGTTGCCCCAAACGCCAAAACGCCGATGGGGGTTCCACTAAAGTACAGGTGGTGAAATGTCCCAATAATCCCCCCGAACAGAAACACGATGGTAGAGAAGAGCACGGAAGCCGTTGCGGTCGAGATACGGAGCAATCCCATGCGCGTAAACAAGAAGGCGATCACGGTGGTGGCAAAGACTTCGAAAAACCCTTCAACCCATAGGTGAACGACCCACCACCGCCAATACTCGGCGATGGCCAAATGGGATTGCTGCCCCCACATGAGCCCCGGAATGTAAAACACGGGAATGGCCAGAGAAGCCAGCAGGAAGAGCCCCAACAAATGGCGGTTTTCCCGCGCTTTTTTGAACGCAGGCCACAAGGCCCGTGCCATGAGGAAGAACCAGAGGAAAAGCCCGACCGTCAAGAATAGTTGCCAGAAACGTCCAATATCAGTGTACTCATATCCCTGGTGTCCAAACCAAAAATTGGTCTTCAGATCGGGGATCCGCTGCATGATCGCCAGCCACTGGCCGGCAAGGCTGCCTACTACAATGATGACCAGGCACACGAAAAGGAAATTCACAAAAAAGCGCTGCCCTTTCGGCTCATATCCCGATACCGCAGGGGCCATGAACAAGCCGGTTCCAAGCCAGGCGGTCGCAATCCAGAAGATACCGAGTTGCGTGTGCCACGTTCTCGTCACCGCATAGGGAATCCATTCGGCGAGGGGGATCCCGTAAAAACCCGATCCTTCCACCTGGTAGTGCGCCGTGATGACCCCAAGCCCAATCTGGATGATAAACAGGGCTGCTGCAAGCCAGAAATACTTTAGCGTGGCTTTCATAGAGGGTGTTGGTGACAAGGCGAGCAAAGGATCTTTTTCCGGATAGGTTTCGGCGCTATCCTCATGTCTGTGTTTTTGCACGGCATAGTACCAGGCCAGTGCACCGATTCCTGCCAGAAGCAAAACAAAGCTGATGACGGACCATACCACCATGGATCCTGTTAACGTATTGCCGATGAGCGGTTCATGGGGCCAGTTGTTTGTGTACGTAATCTCTTCACCCGGTCGATTGGTAGCACATGCCCACGTCGCCCACCAGAGGAACGCGTTCAGCGCCTGAAGGCGGCTTTCGTCTTTGATGACGTTGTCCGGAATCGCGTACGCTTCCCGGAGTTTCGCTAGCTTTGGATCATCGGTGAAGAGCGCGGTGTAGTGTTGGCTGATGGCCTGGTAGGCTTGAGCGCGCAGGGGAGAGATCACCAAATCGCCGGTCGTCGGGTTGTAGGTATTGGTTCGCATTTCTTTTTTTAGACGCGCCTGCAGAACCGATTTTTCCTCATCCCCAAGCGCGTCGTACGGTTTTTGGTATTCTTCCTTGGCCCAATAATTCAGGAACCACATGCATTCTCGGTGCAGCCAGTCGGCCGTCCAGTCGGGGGCGACGTAGGCGCCGTGCCCCCAAACAGAGCCGATGGCATGTCCCCCTATCGACTGCCATACATTTTGGCCTTCTCGGATGTCGTCGCCTGTAAACAGAACGGTTCCTGTTGTGGTGACGACCCTCTGCGGAATCGGCGGCATTACTTGGTAAATTTTTCCCCCGTAGTATCCAAGCACAGCAAAGGATAAAAGAATAACAAGCGCTAAACTGACCCACAGTTTGGTGTAACGCATAGAGCTCCCCTCAAAAAATGGTCATCATTAACTATAATTCCCAGCTAAAGAGGTGTGATATGCACCCAAAAAAATACAGAAGCGGCTTCTGCCGCTTCTGTATGTAGACAACGTACGGGAGCCTTTTCGCGGCATCCTTTTCGCATTCCAGCCGGAAAAAGAACTCCCTCGGCTGCGTTGGCACCGAGGGAGTTTGGTCTGAAGCGACTTCCGCCGCGTTTCCGCTGCGTTCGGGTGAAAACGTCGCGCTAGATCACACAGACTTCCGCCGGGCACTGCCCGTCGCAATGGCACATCGCCCGCAATCGTTGAAGGTCGTGCACCACCAGGTGGCCGGCGCGCGTGCTGAGGGTGCCTTCGGCTTTCAACTTGTTCAGCATGCGATTGACGCTTTCCCGGCTGGCGCCGATAAAGTTGGCCAGGTCCTGGTTGGTCAGCTTCAAGGCGATGAGGATGCCCTCTTCCGTTGCTCGGCCACAGGAATTGCACAGGCGGATGAGCGTTGACGCAAGGGCGCCGGTCTTGCCGTACACCAGGAGATCGCGCATCTTGGTTTCCAGGACGCGTTTCGTGATGGACATCCACTGCAAAAAGGCAATGGCCAAATCGGGATGACGGTAGAACAAAAATTCCAGTTCCCCCTTGCGGATGACCCCGAGGGAGGCATCGGTGATCGCGATGGCGTTCGTCAGGTTGAGGGCGTGGGACAGCGTGCAGGGATCGCCGACAAGGTCGCCGGCATGCTTGATGGTGAAGGTGATCTCTTCTCCGCTGTCGGTGTTCTTGGTGATCTTGACGGTGCCTTCGTGAATGTAGTAAAGATATTCGGTCCAATCTTCGTCCTGGAACAGGTACGTTCCGCTGCGCACCTTTTTGGGTGTCATAATGGCGAGAAGCCGTTCAAACTGATCCGGGCGGACGAAATCGACAAAGCGCTTTCCAACGACCGATGTGGACATGGTGGTCCCTCCAGTTCGGCGCTTCGACAAACCCGATGGGGATTGCGAAGGTCGGATGAATTCCCTCCTACTGACACTATAGCAGGCAATCGGAACGTGAAGATTTGCGAAGCTGTGACGTCTGTCACAATCTCGTGGCGGATTTTCGGGATACCATGGAAGCAGAAGAAGAGGACATGCGCAGCGGACGACCAACGTCCGGGTAGAAGAAGCAGGAGGGGTTGTGATGAAGCTACTCGTTCCGCACGAGCACGGCGGATGGGCGATGGTCTCCGTCCCCTTTCTCCTCGGCATGGTGGTGGGAGGACCCACGTGGCTGCACCTTCCGCTGTTTCTCGCTTGGTTGTGTTTCTACCTGGGGGCCTATCCCTTCCGCCTGATGCTTGCGCGGCGAGGCGGGGGCGATCGGCAGCGACTGTTCCGCTGGTCGGTGGGCTACTGGGCAGCGGGGTTGATATTCGCCATTCCGCCGCTGGTTTCCCACCCGTCGCTGTTGTGGGCCGGGCCCGTGCTTGGGGGATTGTTTGCCGTCAACAGCTGGTTTGCGTACCGACGCAACGAGCGGTCCTTCGTCAACGACGTCTGTGCCATCTTGGCCTTTTGCGTCGGCGCTGCGGCAGCTTATGTCGTCGGCGCGGGAACATGGGACCGGATGGCCCTGTGGGTCGCGGGGATGTGTGTGCTCTATTTCGTGGGCAGCGTCTTTTTCGTCAAGACCGTGTTCCGGGAGCGAAAAAACGCGCAGTGGCTCCGTGCTTCAAAAGGGTACCATGTGCTGCTCGTGGGGGGCCTGGCTCTCATGGAGCCCTTGCTCGTGCTGCCCTATGCCTTTGCGGCCGTGCGGGCCTTCGTGTGGGGCGGGAAGGTGATGCGCCCGATTCACGTGGGACTTATTGAGATTGCGGGTTCGGTGGTTTTCCTCGTGCTCTCGGTGGTGGTACTTTCCGTCACGAATTGGCCCACGCTTTGAGGGCCTCCACGTCGTAGAGGATGATGTGCTGGCGCGTCATGTCGAGAATCCGCTGGCGGCGCAGGTCGTTGAGCAGGCGATTGACGCTTTCACGCGTCGTGCCCGCCATGTTGGCCAGGTCCTGGTGGGTAACGGGGAGGCGCAGCACCACTGCCCCGTTTTGCGTACTTCCGTGCGTGGCGGCCAGCCGCAGGAGGATGGCCGTGAGGCGATGCCGCACGTCCTGGGTGGAGAGTTCCTGCAGCTTTTCCTGCAGTTCGCGGATTTTGGCCCCGAGCACGCGCAGCACCTTCACGGCGATGGTCGGTGTCGACAGCAGAAGCTGTTCAAAGGAGCGGACCGGGATGGCGAAAACGCGGGTCGGCACAACGGTTTCGGCCGTTGCCGGGTAGGGGCTCTGGTCGAAAAACCCGGTGTGAGGGAACATATCGCCCGTCGTCAAGAGGGAAATAATCTGTTCGTGGCCGTTTTCGTCCACCTTAAACGTCTTGACCAGGCCGTCGATGATCACGTAGACGGCCTCGCGCGTACCGCCCTCATTGAAGATCACCGCTTTTTTGGGGAAGGAGCGGGGGATGGCGATGGCCGCGATCCGTTCCAGCTCCTCTTCGGTGAGGTCGCGAAACAGGGAAACGTTGCGCAGGTGTGGGATCAATTGGGACACGCCCATCACCTCGGTTGACACGTATGGGGGACGGCAGGGTCAGGTTGCCCGCCGTCCCTCATAAATTTCCTCGTCGGTCAGAAAGCACGCCGGGTCTTCCGCCCAGAAATCGCCGTGTACGGCCATGGCCCGGGCGCGGAAATTGCCGTTGCAGATGTCGAGGAACCGGCAGCCGGCGCACCGCCCCTTGAGGAGCGGCTTGCGGTTGCGCAGTTTCTGGAGCATCGGGTGGGGGTTGTCCCGCCACAGTACCGAAAAGGGGGTTTCCCGCACATTGCCCACGGTGACGTAGGGCGTGAACTGATCGGGGTGGACGAAGCCGCGGTGGTCGATGTTGGCAATGGCAATCCCTGACCGGTTGCCCCCCGCAAAGCGCAGCTTCTCGTAAATGGCATCCGCCTTGGCGGGGTCTTTTTGCATGACCCGCAAGTAGAGATAGGCGCCGTCGGCGTGGTTGTCGACGGTGAGGATTTCCTTTTGAAGGCCACGCCGGGCGAAGTCCTCAACACGGGCGAACAGGGTGTCGAGAATCTGGCGCGTCTCCTCGGGAGAAATGTCGTCTTCCGCCGAGGCGCGTCCGGTATAGACGAGATGGTAGAAGCAGGCCCGCTGGATGCCTTCCTCTTCGATCAGGTCAAAGATGGCGTCCAGTTGGTCTGCGTTGTGACGGTTAATTGTGAAACGCAGGCCCACCTTCACCCCTTGGTTCAGGCAGCTTCGGATGCCGCGCAGGGCGGCGTCAAAGGCGCCCTTCTTGCGGCGGAAGCGGTCGTGCACGTCACCGATCCCGTCGAGGCTAATCCCGACGTAGCCGACACCGATGGCCTTGATCGCCTTGGCCAGCTCCTCGTCAATTAGCGTGCCGTTGGTGGAAAAGGTGACGTGGATGCCCTTTTCGACGGCGTACCGAGCCAGATCGAGGATGTCCGGGCGAACGAACGGTTCCCCGCCGGAAAAGAGGATCACCGGCACGCGCAGCGCGGCCAGGTCGTCAATGACGGCAAGGGCTTCTTCGGTCGTCAGCTCGCCGTCGTATTTTTTGTTTTCCGAGTTTGCGTAACAGTGGAGGCAACGCAGGTTGCACGTGCGCGTGATGTTCCACACCACCACCGGACCGGCCCCTTCGTGGGTGCCGTGCCGCTGGCCGACGGAACGCGGCGTGTAGCGCAGCCGGTCGCCGAAGGAGGCGACGTCGGCGAGGAGATGGGAAACGTTTAGCATCGGAGGTCACACTCCTTGTTCCCACTTTGCGGATCCGATTCATTGGTGTCATTGTACCCCAACGGCCGCTGCAGGAGTGTGACGAATGTCATACTCTGACCGGGGAAACTTTGTTACGGTGGAGACGGGAAGGAGGGACCCCCTTTGCTGGACTTTGCCCGTTCGCCCTTTGTGGCCATTTGGGAAGTGACCCGCGCCTGTGCCCTCAAGTGCCTGCACTGCCGGGCCGAGGCGCAATACCGTCGCGATCCGCGCGAGCTCTCGACGGAAGAGGGCAAGGCCCTCATCCGCCAGATTCGCGACCTGGGCGC
>PKQU01000099.1 GCA_017577925.1 Bacillota bacterium | reverse complement strand
CGCGAGCACTGGGGGTTCGACGATCCGGCCAAAGCGACGGGCACCGAAGAAGAACGCCTGGCGGTCTTCCGGCGCGTGCGCGACGAAATCGAAGCGCGCATTAAGCGCTTCGCCGAGGAACTCGAAGAGAGGGGCTGCGCGTGATGCCCGAACCGGGCGCAGGCAAATGAAAGCCCTTGGCTTGCCGGTACGGCGATGCCAAGGGCTTTTCCTTTCATGCCGGTTCCCCTTTTTTGCCATTCCTTTCCGTGTTTTCGTATGGCGCCAGGTACCGCTCCTCCAGGGTTTCCAAAAAGGCTTTCAGTACCGGAGCGTTCAGCGCATAAAAGTTCCACTTGCCGATGCGCTGTTCGTGAACAAGCCCCGCTTCCCGCAGTTCGCGCAGATGGTACGAAACCTTGGACTGCGCCAGATCAAGCGCCTCTTGGATCTCGCACACGCACACCCCGTCCGGACAGCAGGAGACGGGGGACGGCGCGTCGATCGCCGTTCGCCCCCTCGCCACCAGGTCGAGAATGCGAACGCGCAAGGGATCGCTGAGCGCATGGGCGACTTTGGACAGCTCGTCGATGGAAAAGGTCACGTCCATCACATCCTTGACTTAAGCCTCACGCCAACTACGCCTATGGCATACGACCGGTTTTATACGGGTTTGGAAAACAAAACGTTAGCAGCAGGGCGACGAGGCGTCCTTCGCGCCCACGTTTTCTACCGCGCAGCAGGTAGATGCAGATCCCTCGCAGCAGGTATCGGCGTCACCCTTCACCACAAACACTTCCCACTCATGACCGTCCGGGCTGGTCACCCAGATTTTGTCCTGGCGCGCATAGCAGCATACCGTGTCCATTTCCTCTCGAACCTTGAGCCCTGCTTCGGTAAGGCGGGCCTTGGCTGCCAGCACTTCCTCTGTGGACCGCACCTGGATGCCGAAGTGGCTGATGCTGCCACGGACGTCACCGCCTTCGTTAAGCGTAAAGTTGAGCAGTGGGTCTTCCAGGTCAAACTTGGCGTATCCCGGCCGCACCTTGGCGGGCTCGACACCGAAGAGGCGGCGATAGAAGGCAAGCGACGCCTCCAGGTTCTGCACATGGATGGCCACGTGGGCTTTGCGGCGCATCGTTTTCCCTCCCATCAATAAAAATTGATTGGTTTCACATCAAGAATATTTGATACGAGACGGTGGTGTCAAGGAAAAACCGATGTATGCAATGGTTTGCTGCCCGTGGCCGCCAGTGGGCAAACCCGTCGTTGATCCAATCTTTGCGTTCTCTTAACTGGGCGTTCGCGCCGCGTTTACACACCAGTGGTAGGGTGGAGGTGGTGGGAACGAACCAACGGGAGAGGTGAGCGCGGTGCAACCCATCAGTCGTCGGCAGTTTTTGACGTACCTCGGCGTGGGCGCGGCGGCCATGCTCGGTTCATTGGCCGGGCTGGATCCGGTGACCCACGTGGCCGCTGCGGCCGAACGGACAGCGCGCCCTCCGTCCCGGAAAGGGCGAGGGTCGTCGCGTTTTGCGAACTTTCAGCCGTTGCCGCCGCTGCGGAAAAACGATGTGGTGGTCCCGAAGGGCTTTTCCTACACGGTTCTCGCTTCCTTCGGCGACACGATCAACGCCAAAGGGGAAACCTTCGGCGACAGTACCGATCTCACCGTTTACTTCCCCATCGACGCCCTTTCCGGCGGCAACAACGCGGAAGACGGCCTCTTGTGGGTGAACCACGAGTTTCCCGTGCCGGGCAACTACCTGAAGATGCTGGGCATTCATCCGGACGCCGTTCCCAAGGAGAGGCTGGCCCAGTACCCGGAACTGCTTCGCCTGCAAAAGCAGGCCGTCGGCGGATCGGTCATCCGCGTGCGGAAGGTGAAGGGCACGTGGAAGCTGGTGCAAGACGAACGGTACAACCGCCGCATCGATGCGACGACGCCGGTTCAGCTGACCGGTCCGGCGCGCGGGTCGGCGGCGGTGAAGGGGGCCACCGTGGTCGAGGGGACGCTGGGCAACTGCGGCGGTGGGCGGACGCTGTGGAACACGGTGCTTTCGTGCGAGGAGAACACGGAGTACGGAACGGTTTACGGATGGCCCGACTTCATCGACGAGCATTACGGGTGGGTGGTGGAGATCGACCCCTTCAACCCCGATGCCCCCATTCGCAAGCACACGGCCTTGGGCCGCTTCGCCCACGAAAACGCGGCGATGACCCTAACCAAGGACGGGCGCGTCGTCGTGTACATGGGCGACGACAAGGCCGACGAGTGCTTCTACAAGTTCGTCAGCGCCAAGAAGTACAACCCCGATCGGCGCGAAGCCAACTTCGACATCCTGGAGAGCGGCACGCTCTACGTGGCGGACCTGCTGCATTGCCGGTGGATCCCCCTCGACTACGAGACGAACGAGAAGCTGCGCACCTACCAAAAGGACGGCCAGCCCTTCTTCAAGAGCCAGGCCGACGTGCTGACGTACACGCGGGAAGCGGCGCGGGCGGTGGGCGCCACGCCCCTCGACCGGCCGGAGGACGTGGAGGTTCACCCCCTTGACGGCACGGTGTACCTGGCGCTGACGAACAATCTCCGGCACGGCAATTTCTATGGCCAGATCCTGCGCTTTATCCCGACGGACGGGGACCACGGCAGCGATACCTTCACCTTCGAGGTGTTCGCCGTCGGCGGTCCGCAAAGCGGCCTGGCCTGCCCGGACAACCTCTGCTTCGATTCGGCGGGGAACCTGTGGGTGGCCGTCGACTACGACCCCGGCGAAACGGGCGCGTACGCTCCCTTCGGCAACTGTGGCTTCTTCCTGATCCCCACCGAGGGCAAGAACGCCGGGGAGGCCTTGCAGTTCCTCTCCGGCCCGGACGGCTGCGAGACGACGGGGCCGTTCTTCGCGCCGGACGAGAAGACGCTGTTTCTCGGCATTCAACACCCGGACACGTGGAACCCGCACCCACGGCACGGGTTTGGGCGTTCGGCGGTCATCGCCGTGACGAGTGGTTAGCGCGGAAGCCGGTGGCGAATGCACGCGCGGCCAAGGAGCCGGTGCCCAGCGACCGGGACGAAGGGCAAGCCCGAGGCGAGATCGGAGGCGGGGATCGGGGCGGTCCGCAACTTTTGCCGGTTGCGGACCGTCTCTTTCTTTATGATGATAGAATCATAAGACAAGCGTGTCGATTTTGACAGGAGAGGAGCGAGAACGTGCGCGCAGAAGCGGAGGGCGCGTTTGCGGAAGGGCCCCGCCCCGATTTGGCGCGTGTGATCGAGCAGGTGGAGCGCGTCGTGGTCGGGAAGCGGGCGGCGGTGGAAGCGGCGCTCATCGCCGTGCTCAGCGGGGGGCACGTGCTGATCGAAGACGTGCCAGGCGTGGGAAAAACGGTGTTGATCCGCGCGCTGGCGAAGGCGTTGGGGTGTTCGTTTGCGCGCATCCAGTTTACGCCGGACCTCCTCCCGTCCGACGTGACGGGTGTGTCGGTGTACGACCCGCGCGAAGGGCGTTTTTCGTTTCGGCCCGGCCCGGTGATGGCCCATATCGTGCTGGCCGACGAGATCAACCGAACGTCGCCGAAGACGCAGGCTGCGCTGTTGGAAGCGATGGAAGAAAGAAGCGTCACGGTGGACGGGGTGACGCACGACCTGCCGCGGCCGTTTGTCGTGCTGGCCACACAGAACCCCGTCGAATTCGAGGGGACCTACCCCCTGCCCGAGGCGCAGGTGGATCGCTTTTTGTTGAAGCTGTGCCTCGGTTACCCGACGGCGGAGGAAGAGATGGTCATCTTGACCCGGCTGCAGGGGGGCCATCCCATTGCCGACGTGGAATCGGTGCTGGACCCGGCGGGCGTGTGCGCGCTGCAGGAGGAGGTGTGCCGGGTGCACGTCGATGAGGCGGTGAAGGCGTATATTGTTGCCCTGGTGCAGGAGACGCGCCGCCATCCGGCCGTGCGGCTGGGGGCCAGCCCTCGCGGATCCCTCGCGCTGTTTCGCGCCGCGCAGGCCCGCGCCTTCCTGCACGGACGCGCCTATGTGGTGCCCGACGACGTGCAGGCCCTGGCCGTGCCGACGCTGGCGCACCGCGTGGGACTGAAGCCCGACGCGCAGGTGGCGGGCCGAACGGCGGAAGCGGTGGTGGAGGACATCCTGGACCGCGTGCGCGTTCCCGTGCCGTCGGCGCGGCGGAGGGGATAGGCCCGTGAAGGTCGGCGCGAACGGATTCGTCCGCGCGGCGCGGAAGGCGGGCCAAGCGGCCAAGGCGTGCGGTCGGGCGTGGGCGCTGGCAGCGGCCGCCTTGGCGTTTGCCGTCGTTCAAGGCGGCGCGATCAGCTGGTTTCTCGTTTACACGGCGCTGTTGCTCGCCGCCTATGGTACGGCGCTGGCCCTTGTGGGGCTCGCCTCCGTTCGCGTGCGGCGCGCGGCGACCGAGGTGACGGGCACGGCCGGCGAGCGGCTGGAGCTGGTGCTGGAGGTGGACCGTGGGTGGTTTCCGCTGCCCTACCTGCAGGTGGAAGACGGGTGGCCGGAGGCGTGGCGGCGGCGTGGGGATCCGGTGGGCCTACTTCTGCCGGGACTGCGCCGGCGCATGACCTTATCCTTGGGACTGGAGCGGGTGCCGCGGGGCGAAGTGCGGCTGGCGACGGTGACGCTTCGCACCGGCGATTGGTTTGGGCTCGTGCGGATGGAGCGAACGGTGGCGCTGCCCGCAACGGTGCGGGTGTATCCGCGCGTGTGGACGTGCGCGGCGTGGCCGTTCGGGTCGGGAGGAACACGGTACGGGATGCCCCGCATCCGGGCGGCGCAGGAAGACGTGACCACCGTTGCCGGCGTGCGGGCGTACCATCCGGGCGACCCGCCGAGCCGCGTCCACTGGAAGCTGACGGCGCATCGCGGCCAGCTCTTCACCAAGACCTTTGATGCGCGGGCCGACGGGAAGGACGTGGTGGTGGTTCTGAATCGCACGGTCTACGATTACGGGTCGCACGGCGAAGCGCGCTTTGAGCAGGCGGTGAGCGCGGCGGCGAGCGTGGCCGTCGCTGCCCGTTCCGCGGATCGGGATGTGGCGCTCATCGCCGAACCTCCCGATGCGGCGTGGATCATGCCGCGCCATGAGGCCACCGCGTACCGGCGGCTGCTCGATCATCTGCTGACGGTGGCGGCCGACGTCACTTCTCCCTTCGCCCACACGCTGCAGGCGCTGGAGAGGCGGCCGAGCGCGGCCGTCATCGTCGTTACCCCGCGGCTCGACGGGGATGCGGTGGACGCGCTGCGGCGGATGGCCGCCGGCGGCCCGGTCGTGGCCGTGTGTTGGATCCCGCCGGTGGACGCTGACGACGACGGGACGGAGGCCGCTGAGGGAATGCCGGGGGCGGTCACGGGTTCCGAAGGGCTGTCGCCGGCGGCGCTTGCGGCGCTATCCGCCGCGGGGGTTGTGGTGTACCGTGCGACGGCGCACGGGTTGGTTCGCGTGGGGGGAGGTGAGACCTATGGGGGCAGCTGACCCGGGCGGTCGCGCGACATCAAGGCCGCCACGCTTCTCTCCTCCGGCGGTGTGGCGGCAGGCTGGCGCGCGTGTCGCCGGACGGTGGCGTGACGGTGCGCTGGCCGTCATGCTGCTGGCGCTGATGGTCGAGTGGATCCTTCCCCTGCCGGCGGTCAGCGACACGGGGGGCGTGCCGCTCTTTGGCCTCTTGCTCGCGTTGTGGACGGCCTTGCGCGTTGCCGGGCGCGGACGGCGCCGGACGGTGGCCCTTCTCGGGGTGACGCTGGCCGTGTTTCCCCTCTTTTTTGACCGTGCCCCGTGGCCCCCGGGGTGGATCGGCGAATTTGCCGCGCGCCTCTGGGCTGACGGGTCCAAAATGGGGGAGGGCGCGTGGCTGATCCTCGATCCCGTGACGCGGACGGCGGGCTTTTGCCTGTTTCTCGGGGTGCTCAGCGGCCTGGCCTACCGGGAAGCGGTGCAGCGCCACCGCCCGCTCGGTGTCGTTGTGGGCACGGTGGCGTATCTGGCCGTCCTGGATACCTTCACGCCCTTCGAGGGGCGGTGGGCGGTGATCCGCGCCACCGCCGTCGGCCTGCTCCTTCTCGCCGGCGCCACACGGGCGCGCCTGGCCGAGCCACGGACGCCGCGGTGCAGACGGCCGGCGGACGCCGGGCGCCAAGCGGGGGCGAACTTCGAAAACGGATCGCGGCCCGGTGCGTGGCGGTGGTGGAGCGGCGCGGCCCTGGCTGCGGCGCTGGGCGTCACTGTCGCGGCGTTGGGACCCTCCTTTGCTCCATTGGGGCCCGATCCGCTGGCGTGGCTTCCGGGAACGGGCCCGAAGGCGGTGCAGCGGATCGGCTACGATGACGACGACCGCAGGCTGGGGGGTCCCTTCGTGCAGGACGACACCGTCGTCTTTACCGCCCGCACATCGGGTCGCCACTACTGGCGAGGCGAGGTCCGGGAGGTGTATACCGGACGGGGATGGGAAACCCGCATCGTAAACGAGCGGCATGCCGTCGTGACCACATCAAGGCCGGCACCCGTTTCGCCTCTCGTTCAGGCGGTCAACGCGCGCGCCGTGGAGCAGGTGGTGCACTTTGCCGCCGATGCGTCTCCGGCCGTGCGCCGCATCGTCTTTTACGGCGGGAATCTGGAGGGGGTCCGCGTGGCCAAAGACGGCGAGGCGGTGGCCGGCTACACGGCGACGGCGCTGCTCGGCGAGGTGGACATGGCCGCGCTGCGCCGGGCGCCGCTGGAAACGGCGGGGCTTGAGCCCTATTTGCAGTTGCCGACGGCGCTGCCGGCGCGGGTGCGGGAGAAGGCGCGGGAGCTGACCGCTGCGCATGCCACGCCCTACGAAAAGGTGACGGCCATCCTGCGCCACCTGCGTTCGGGAACATACCGGTACGAGACGCGCGACGTTCCCGTCCCTGGGCGCGGGCAGGATTTTGTCGACCACTTCCTCTTCGAAAGCCGGCGCGGGTACTGTGACCACTTCTCGACGGCGATGGTCGTGCTTCTGCGCGCCGCGGGCATTCCGGCGCGCTGGGTGAAGGGGTTCGCCCCGCCGAACGAACAGGGCGCGTACGGCGAGAGCGAGGTGGCAGTGCGCAACCGGAACGCCCATTCGTGGGTCGAGGTGTATTTCGCTGGCGTGGGGTGGGTTCCCTTTGAGCCGACACCCGCCTTTCTCAACCCGGTGCCGTTCCGTGAAGCGAAGGACGCGCCGGCCCTTGGGCCCGCAGCTCCGCTTTCCGCTCCGGGTGGGCCCGCACCGAGCGACAGGCCCAGCACCGCTGTCCGGCCGGAGGCGACCGACACGCCGCAGGTCGCCGAAGCCCCCTGGTGGCGGCGTTGGTGGCCGGGGTCCGGTGTCGAAAGTGAACGGGCCAAAACCGCGTTCGGCATTCTGGCGCTGGCCCTGGGCTGCGGTGCGGCGGTGGCGTTGGCCGCGTCGCCGCGCCGGCGCTTCCGCTTGGCGGCGCGGTGGGTCGCGCTGCGGTCGGCGC
>PKQU01000098.1 GCA_017577925.1 Bacillota bacterium | reverse complement strand
GGATCAGGACCGGCGCATCGCCTCCCTGGCCCGCCGCCACGATGTGCCGTACACGCGCGTACGCACGTTCGAGGCGGCGAAAATCCCGCTCAACTCCGTATACCGCTAGGAGGCGGCCCGAATGGTCTCCGCCCTTCGTCCGCGGCAGCCCGCACGGCTGGCATCCGGCGTGGCGCTGCTTTTCCTTGCCGCCACCGCTCCGTCCTGGAGCACGCCGCTGTCGGCCTCCATCGCGCACGCCATCGCCCTGGCCATCCGGGATGCCGACAGCGGAACCCTCGCGCTCGCCGCCTTTGGGCGCGCCGGCCTTTACACGCTGATGGACGGATTCGCCGTTGTGGGGGCGTGGCTTGCCACCGCGGGTTCCTTCTCCTCCCTGCGAAGGCAAGGCGCATTCGTCGCCCTAGCCCTTGCCGTCCTGCTTGCGCGGGACACCCTCGCTGCCGGCGGCATTCCCGGCTCGCCTGTCCCGCACCTGATGACCGTGGCCACCATCACCGCGCTATTGGCCCACGTCCCTGAACGGCAGCGCACGGTGTGGCCTACCGTCGGCATCGTCGGGCATGTGTTGTTTGCCGGACAATGGCTGAACGCCGTTTCCTTTTTGGTGCCCTTCGGATTCGGGCGCGATGATCTGGCCGTCAACCTGCATCTTGCCGCCGAATTTCTCGGGGCCGAGCCGCTTCTGGCCATCCTGGCCGTTGCGCTGGTCGTGCCCCTTCTGGCCTCCGCCGTCCTGTACGTGCAGCTGGCCGTCGGCTACGCCGCGCAGCTCAAGGCGGCAGAAACGATTCAGAGGCAAGCCCGCGCGCTGCACGAGACCAAGCTGCAGCTCCTGGAAAACCGGGTGTACCAGGAGCTGCACACCCTTGTCCACGACCTGAAAACGCCCCTCGTGACGGTGGAGGGGCTGGCTTCGCTTCTGGCCCTCGCCTCCCCATGCGGGCGCACGCGCGCCTATGCCCGGCGCATCGAGGAAGCGGTGCAGACGCTGACCACCATGATCAACGAGATCCTGCGCGAGGACGTGCGCGTCGACACACGGCCGCACGAACTGGTCGACCTGGTGCGCGCCCACTGGCTGCCCCCACGGGACCATATCCGCCTCGAGGTGGAGGTCCCACCGGATCTGCCACCGGTTCGCGTCAACCGCATTCGCATGGCCCGCGTGCTGATGAACCTCCTTGAAAACGCCATGAGCGCCATCGGCGACCGGCCGGGGCACATCGCCATCCGCGCAGAGGCTGCCGACGGGGTCGTCCTCCTGCGCATCGAGGACGACGGGCCCGGCATCCCGCCCCACCTGCTGCACGAGATCGACAAACCGGGCTTCAGCACCAAGCAGGCCACGGGACTGGGCCTTCCCTTTGTGAAGAAAATGGTCGAGGCCCACGGCGGTACGGTAACCCTGACGAGTACACCGGGCCGCGGAACCACCGTGTGCATCACGCTGCCCTGTGCCCCGGACACCGGGGCACCGGCGAAGCGGACAACCCCTTCATGAGAAGGGAGGAAACCACCCTTGCGCCACAGACCCGCCTCCGTCCTCGTCATCGACGACCACGAAAGCATCCGCTTCACCCTATCCGAGATCCTCACCTTCGCCGGCTGGCAGGTCGAAACGGCGGCAACCGGGCGGGACGGGTTGGAACGGTTCCGCGCCCGCCGCCATGACCTCGTCATCGTCGATTACCACATGCCCGACGGCGACGGGCTCACCACCGTGCGCCGCCTGCGCGCCCTCGATCCGGACGTCCCCATCCTTGTGCTCACCGTTGAGGAAAAGGCCGATGTGGCGGCCCGATTTCTCGATGCGGGGGCTACCGACTTTGCCGTCAAGCCGGTCAAGGCACCGGACCTGATCTCACGCGTCCGCCTCCACCTCAAGATGCGCGCCCTGGTGGAAGCGCAACGCCACCGTCGTGCCGAACCCGGCGGGGAAAAGGGCATTTGCCCCTCCACGCTGGAGCGGATCCTCGCCTTCCTGCGCGAGCAGGCCCGCCCCGTCACCTTGGCCGAGATCACCCAGGGCACCGCCTTGGCCTATCCCACGGTGCACCGTTACGTCCAGTACCTCGAAGCAACGGGACGCGTGGCCACCGAACACGACTACGGCAAGGTGGGCCGGCCGCGCAAGCGGTACCGCATCCTGTCCTAAGAAAAGAGACGGCCCGACGGCCCCGATTCCGTACGTCCCCTCGCGGCCGCCGGACCGGCATGCGCCCGTCCGCCACACAACCCGCTGCGCCCCTTTGCTCAAAAGGGCGCCCGGTTGAGCCATTGCCCGCCGTCAACGGTCAGGCACGCGCCGTTGATGTACGCCGCTGCCGGCGACAGGAGGAAGAGCACCGCATCCGCCACCTCCTCGGGGCGCCCCAATCGTCCCAGCGGCACGCTCTCGACCGTCTTCCGCAACGCCTCCTCGTCAGGCAACAGCCGCTCGGCGCCGCCCGTGTCGGCAATGGGGCCGGGCGCCACCGCGTTGACGCGGATGCCGTACTTGCCGCCCCACTCCACCGCCAGCGTGCGCGTCATGGCCAGCACGCCCGCCTTGGCACAGGCGGAGTGAATCACCCCCGGCCCCGCTGTCCACGAATAGGTGGTGACAATGTTGACAATGGCGCCGGGCTGCCCCGCGGCAATCCATTCCTTGCCCACCGCTTGGGTGCAGTACCAGGTGCCATTCAGCACGATGTTGATGACGGCGTTCCATCCGTTCACCGACAGGTTTTCGGCCGGGCAGAGGAAATTCCCCGCCGCGTTGTTGATGAGCGCGTCGATGCGCCCAAAGGCCTCCTTGGCCGCCGTTACCATCTGCTGCACCCGCTCCGGGTCGCGCACGTCCATCGGCACGGTCAACACCTGGCCGGGTGTGCGCTCGATCTCCGTCCTGGCCGCGTCCAACCGCTCTGCGTTGCGCCCGGTAATCACCACGTAAGCCCCGGCCTCCGCCAGTTTCCTGGCGATAGCCTTGCCAATCCCGCTGCTTCCCCCCGTCACGATGGCAACGCGTTCACGCACACGGCTCCCCCCCCATCGACTCCTCCGCATCCCGGTTCCCAGCGCCTTTCCCTACCGAACACACGCCACGGCCACCGCCAGCACCGCCACTTCCGTCGCTACGGCAATCGCCCCGTACACGTCCCCGGTCAGTCCCCCGAGGCGCGCGGCGGCACAGCGGGCCAAACCGCGATAGGTCCCCCATGCCGCTGCCGGAGCCAGGAGGGCAAAGGCGGCCCAGGAGGCGAGCGCGGCGTCGGAGCGGGTGAGCGGCCACGCCAGCACAGCCAGCGCCACGGCCCACGCGAGGAGGGCCCATCCCGTGGCCACGGCCAGCGTCCGCGCCGTGACCGACCGGCCCAGCTGTCCGGCCACGCTGCCGCCTTCCCGCGCATAGGGCCACTGGCCCATCGCCCACACCACCGCCCAGCGGCTCAACGCCGGCGCACCCACCAACACCCCCGCGCGCACGGGCTCCGGGAGGGCGGTCAGGAGCACCCACTGGGCCAGGAGCGCAAAGCTGCCGGCCAGGGCCCCCATCGCCCCAACCCGGCTGTCGCGCATGATGGCGAGCATCTCCTCGCGCGGCCGGTTGCTCAGGAGGCCGTCGGCGGTGTCCATCAGGCCGTCGTGATGCAGCGCGCCTGTGACCAGGAGCATGCTGCCGACGACCAGTAGGCTGGAAACGGCCGGCGTCCCAAACAACACGCGCCCGACGGCGTCGACAAGGGCATAGCTTAAGCCCAGCACAAGCCCGACGAGCGGAAAGTAGCCGACGGCGGCGTGAAAGGCGGCCGGGTCATACGCCACGCCTCGCGGGACGGGGAGACGCGTCAAAAACTGAACGGCCAGCCAAAACCGCTGCCCCTTCACGGCAATCCTCCTGACGTTTCCCCTGTCTTTTCCTTCCCTTTGCTTATTTCGCGCTCCGACCCTCCCCTCCTCCTGCCGCCGATCCCGCTCGATGCCGGCCCTGTCCCTACGAAAAAACGGCTGCTGCCCGATCCCGAGGGATCGCGCGGCAACAGCCGTGTACCGCCGGAACAGGTTGGGCGTGGCCCCTCCCCGCCCCGCGATGCGCATCACACTTCCTGCAACGCCTTGCGCAGTTCCTGGGTGAGGCGCGGCACCACTTCGAAGAGATCGCCGACGATCCCGTAATCGGCCACCTGGAAGATGGGCGCTTCGGGGTCCTTGTTGATGGCCACGATCACCTTGGAGTTGCTCATCCCGGCCAGGTGCTGGATGGCTCCGGAAATCCCGCAGGCGATGTACAGGTCGGGCGTCACCACTTTCCCCGTCTGCCCGATCTGCAGGGCGTAGTCGCAGTAGCCGGCGTCGCACGCCCCGCGGGAGGCGCCTACCGCCCCCCCGAGCACCTCGGCCAGCTCGTACAGCGGCTTGAACCCTTCGGCGCTCTTCACGCCGCGGCCGCCGGAGACAATGATCTTGGCCTCCGACAAATCGACGCCCTGGGCCGTCTTCCGCACGACCTCCTTGACCTCCGTGCGCACGTTCTCAATCACCACACCGAGCGTCTCCACATCCGCCTGTCGCGACGCGTCTACCTCCAGCGGCGGAATGTTGTTCGGGCGGATCGTGGCAAAGACGAGACCCGAGAGGACCTTCTTCTTCTGGAACGCCTTCCCCGCGTAGATCGGCCGGGTAAAGATCACCTCGCCGTTCTCCACCGCCACATCCGTGCAGTCGGAAATGAGCCCCACGTCGAGGCGCGCCGCCACGCGCGGAGCCAGGTCCCTCCCCAGAGCCGTGTGACCGAGGAGCACGGCGTCGGGTTTCACCGCTTCGATCACCTGGATGAGGGCCTGGGCGTAGGCATCGGTGGTGTACGCATCGAGGGCGGCATGTTCGACGCGAACCACCCGGTCCGCCCCGCGCTGGGCCAGGGCCTCTACATACGCACCGGCCTTCGTGCCAAAGACGGCGGCCACCACCGGCCCCCCCTCGGCAATGCGCCTTGCCGCGGCTACGCATTCGTAGGAGACGTTGCGCAGTTTGCCGTCGCGAACTTCGCTCAACACCAGGACCGTACGGCTCATCCCATCCATCCTCCTTCTTCCACTACGCGTTTAGATGACCTTGGCCTCTGTGCGCAACAGGTGAACGAGTTCCTTCACTTGATCGGCCAATTCGCCCTGCAGGATACGCCCGCCCTGTTTCTTCGGCGGCAGGTACTGCTCCACGACGGCCGTCTTCGGCGCAAGCTGCGCGGGATCCAGCCCGAGATCAGCCAGCGTAAGCCGCTCAAGGGGCTTCTTCTTCGCCTTCATGATCCCCGGCAAGGAGGGGTAGCGCGGCTCGTTGAGCCCCTGCTGGCAGGTGACGAGAACGGGCAGCGTCGTCTCGACGACCTCGATGTCCCCCTCCACGTCGCGCTCGGCGCGGACGCGGCCATTGTCGATCTCCAGTTTGACGATGGTGGTCAGCTGCGGGATGTCCAGGAGCTCGGCCACCCGTGCCCCCACCTGGGCCGAACCGTCGTCGACGGCCATGTTGCCGCACAGGATGATGTCAAAACCGGTCCGTTTGGCCACGGCGGCCAGCACCTTGCTGATCGTCACCTCGTCGCCGCCGTCGAGGGCCGGGTCGTTCACCAGAATGGCCTTATCGGCGCCCATGGCCAGCGCCGTGCGCAGGGCGCTTTCCGCCCGATCCGGCCCGATGCTCACCACGGTCACCTCACCGCCGAAGCGGTCACGCAGCCGGATCGCCTCCTCAACGGCGTACTCGTCATAGGGATTGATGACGAACTCCACGCCGTCTTCCTTGATCTTCCCGTTTTCGATGACCACCTTCTCTTCCGTGTCGAAGGTTTGCTTGAGGCAGACGAGGATCTTCATCGGCCTTTCCTCCTTTGGTTGCATGATCGCCTTCCCGGGAACCTCTCAGCGGTCGCGGAAGCGCGGCGGGCGCTTCTCCAGGAACGCCTGCACGCCCTCACGGCTGTCCTCGGTGGCGAAGGCCCGACCAAAGAGGCGCGCCTCCCGGTCAAGGCCCTCGGTCAAGGGCGCTTCCACCCCCTGCAGGGCCTCGAGGGCCAGGGCCGTCGTCACGGCACTCTTGGCCGCAATCCGCTCGGCCAGCGCCAGCGCATCGGCCATCAGGCGCTCCAGGGGCACCACGCGGTTGACGAGGCCAAGACGGAGCGCTTCTTCGGCGGGGATCATCTCCCCGGTCAAGATCAGCTCCGTCGCCTTGCCCCGCCCGATGAGGCGCGGCAGGCGCTGCGTGCCGCCGAAACCGGGGATGAGGCCGAGGTTGATCTCCGGCAGGCCCAGCTTGGCCGCGTCGGCCGCGATGCGGATGTGGCAGGCCATGGCCAGTTCCAGGCCGCCGCCGAGGGCCGCCCCGTTTATAGCGGCGATGACGGGCTTGGGAAACGCCTCGATGCGGTCCATAAGCCGTTGGCCGGCGCGAGCCATCGCCTCCCCTTCTTCCGGCGTCTTGCCGACAAACTCCTTGATGTCGGCCCCGGCCGCAAAAAAGCGTCCCGCTCCGGTCAGCACCACCACCTTGACCGCCGCATCGGCTTCCAGCTCCTCCAACACGCGCCCCAGCTCCGCAATGGCCACCGAGTCAAGCGTGTTGGCCGGCGGATGGTCGAGGGTGACGACGGCCACCCGCCCTTCCCGCGCTACCGAAAAACGCGTCAGGGTCACGCTGTCTCCTCCTCCTGTGATTCTTTTCGCAACGCGGATAGCAGCAGGCGATGAATCGGATCGACCTGCGCCAGAAGGTCGAACTTTCCCTTTTTCATCACCCACGACGTCGCCGCTTCGTCAAGAGTGCCGAAGATCATCATGCGAATCGTGCGCACGTCGACATCGCGCCGAAAAACGCCTTCGGCCATGCCCTCGCGGATTACCTCTTCAATCAGCCGGTAATACTGCTTCAAGGTCTCGCGAATGCCTTCGCGCACCACGGGATTGGACTGCCGGAGCTCGATTTGGGTCACGACGGCCATGTCCCGGTTTTGGGCCAAGTGGGAGAGGTGCATGAAAATCAGCTCCCGCAGCTTCCCCTCCACCGTTGACACCTGTTCCAAGCGCTCGCGCGTCGCGCGGATGAACTCCCCCATCTTTTCGCGAAACACCGAGACGAGCACATCGTCTTTGTTGCGAAAATACAGGTAAATCGTTCCGTCCGCCACGTTGGCTTCACGGGCGATTTTGGCCACCTGCGAGTTGTGATAGCCGTATTTGGCAATCACGCGCACGGCGGCGTCAATGATCGTTTGGTACTTGTCGCCCGTCCGCTTCGCCACGCCGCGTCTCCTCCCGCAAGTCCAGAAATGAATGAGCATTCAGTCGATTTTATTGTACGAAAAATCGAGCACTTTTGTCAAGGGAAAGTTGGCTCTAAGTCAATAACTGTGGATGGGAGGTCAACCAAGCCAAGGGCATAAAAGCGAGGAGCATCTTCCGCACATAGATTTCGCGGTTGCGGAACCCGTAGCTGATTCGTTTGAGCAGCTTGATCTT
>PKQU01000272.1 GCA_017577925.1 Bacillota bacterium | reverse complement strand
TCCCCCTTCGTCATGTGGCAGGACGTCTCCAGGCCGGCCGCCTCGAGGGCATCCAGCACCTCGGGCAGGCGCTTTTTGATTTCCTCGCGCCCCGCCGAGGGATTGTAAATCAGTCGCGCACGCATGCAGCCTCACCCGCGCGGCGATGGCGCGGCCGCCCTCGCCAAACCCTGCCGCACCGTCTCTTCTAGCCAGCGGTACACATTCTCGTGGGGGAGGTAGGCTTCTCCGCTGTAGGCGTAGGACAGGCCCGCGAGCTTCTGCGGAATTACCGTGCGGGTAAAATAGCCGGCGCTGAGGAACAGGGGCACCACCACGACGCGGCCGCGCCGCGCGGCCTCCGCCACGCGGTCGCGCAGGGTATCGGGGTGAAAGGTGGCATAGGTCGCCTTCGCAAAGCCGACCGCCTGCCCCACCCGGCGTGTCAGGCGCTCCAGCAGGCCCTCCCACCGCTCGCGGAAACCGGGATGCTCGCTGCCGTGGCCCACCAACACAAGCACCTCCCGCGCCGGGTTCTCCGCCAGGGCGCGGGCCCGCTCGGCGACGATCTCCGCGATCAGTGGATGGTCGTCCATCGGCGGGCAGATGTGCACACGGCAAGCCGTGTGCACACGCGCCAGGTCGGTCTCCAGTGCCGGCTCGGCCTTGACGCCGAGGGCCCATTGAATTTCGTCAATGTGCGTGCTGCCCGAAGAGACGAACAGGGGAACGGCCACAATATCGGTTACGCCCTGCCCTTCGAGCCAGCGCACGCCGTCGGGGATGAGCCGTCCGTCCACCAGCTCCAGGTAGCCGGCGGTCACCGGCACGCCGGGGAAGACCGTCCGAAGGCGTTGGAGGGCTGCATCAACGAGCTGCACCCAGTCTTCGTCGCGCGAACCGTGGGCGATGACGAGCACGCCGGGACGCCGCACGTCCGCCATCACCGCTCCTCATCCTCGCCTTCCCGGTTCAGGGTGTCCTGCAAGAACCCCTGCCGGCGCAAAAAGGCCAGCAAATGCGTACGGCGCGGCTCTTTGAGGAGCTCGGCAATGTAGTCCGTCCACCCGTGGGTACGCCGGCCGCCCGTCCGCTCGGTGTAATAGCGGCTGACGGTCTCGTCGTAGGCGCCGAGGTGCTGGTCGCGCTCCGGCTCGTACCGCTCGCGGTGGTAGACGGCCTCCAGGGGAAGGCGCGGCTTTTTCCCCGGTTCGTCGGCCGGGAAGCCCACCGTCATGCCGAAGACAGGATACACGAGGCGGGGGATGTCCAGCAGCGCGCACACCTCGTCGATGCGGTTGCGGATGCCGCCGATGTAGCAGATGCCGAGCCCCAGCGACTCGGCGGCAATGGCCGCGTTTTGCGCCGCCAGCGCCGCGTCGACGGTGGCGACGAGGAATGGCTCGGTTGAGGTGACCTGCGCTTCGACGCCGTGACGGGCGGCGGCCACCTGCAGCCGCCTCAGGTCGGCACAGAAGACGAGAAAGAGCGGGCACGTCTCCACATGGGCATTGCCCGACAGCTCGGCAAGGGCCTTCTTTTTCGCCGGGTCGGTGACGCCGATAATCGTGTACGCCTGCACGTAGCTGGAGGTGGAGGCCGCCTGCGCGCTCCGGATGATCGCCTCCACCATCTCGTCCGGAATGGGCCGCGGCTCGTACCGGCGAATCGAGCGATGGTTCTGGAGCAAACGGATCGTCGCGTTCATC
>PKQU01000010.1 GCA_017577925.1 Bacillota bacterium | reverse complement strand
AAAAGCGGTGAGCAGCGTGATCCTGCTCACCGCTTGGGCGTTACCGTGTGGGCACGTAGACCGTTTGGCCGACGTAGATCAGATTGGGGTTTTTGATTTGCGGGTTGGCGGCGATCAGTTTCCACAGTGGCACGCCGTACGCTTTGGCAATGCGGTACAGCGTGTCGCCGGGTTTAACGGTGTATGGCACGACCGCCGGTGTTCCGCCCGGCTGTGCGGGCTTCTGGACGCCGCTTGCCGAACCCTGCCCGCCAACCGTGGCGTCGCCGGTAAACAGCTGTACCCAGATTCCGTTGTAGTGGGCCACCCCGATGTTGTCGTACGCCGGGTGGAGAATGTTCTGCCGGTGGCCCGGACTTCCCATCCAACCGGCCATCACCGATTTGGCGTCCGGGTATCCCTTGGCGATGTTTTCGCCCGCGTACGCATACGAGACGCCGAACCGCTTCAGCATGTCAAACGGCGAGCCGTACGTCGGGGACGTATGGGAGAAGTAGTGATTGCGGTACATGTCTTGCGCCTTGATCAGGGCGATTTGGCTAAGCCGTGCGTCGTGAACGAGCGGCGGCAGACCGGCCTTGGCCCGTTCTGCGTTGACCAACTCGACAACCGTCTGTTCCGGTGTGGCCGCGGCCGCGGCGAGCGGTAGGGCTGCCAACGCGACGACCAGAAGGAGAACGATGTGGACTAGGTGCTGTCGAAAGCGCATGCTTCCCCTCCCTGATAAGGATTTGATTTCCACGAAAAAATCGGCAGGGGAGACCGTCGATGCGGATCACCATCGTGAGCGTGGGAAAAGCAAAAGAACGCTTTATCAAAGACGGCGTGGCCGAATATGCAAAGCGCTTGCGGCCGTATGCCGCGGTGGCCCTCGTGGAAGTACCGGACGAGCCGGTGCCGGACCGCCTGTCGGCGCGTGACGCAGAGCAGATCAAGGAAAAGGAAGGGCGCCGGCTGCTCGAGCGCCTCGGACCGGACGATTATGTGATTGCCCTCGCGCTGGACGGCGTGATGTGGTCGTCGGAAGAGCTGGCCGCCGAATTGGGGCGGCTGGCGACGTACGGCAGGAGCCGCGTCGCCTTTCTCATCGGGGGGACGCTGGGCCTTTCCCCCGCGGTGCTGAAGCGGGCCGACGTGCGGCTTTCGCTGTCGCGGATGACGTTTCCCCATCAGCTGGTGCGCGTGATCTTGCTTGAGCAGCTGTACCGCGCCTTCAAGATCCAGCGCGGGGAGCCGTATCACCGGTGAGCGCCACAAAGGCCACGACCACGTCGCGGGTGTGTGACAGGCTCACCTGCCACCGGCGAAGCCCAAGCGCTTCTGCCCGCTGCCGGGCCTTGCCGTGAAGTTGCAGCACCGGCTCACCGGAGGGGCCGCGCAGCGTCTCGATGTCGAGGGGGCGGACGCCGCCGGAAAACCCCGTGCCCAGGGCTTTGGCAACGGCTTCCTTGGCCGCGAACCGGCCGGCCAGTATTTCGGCCTGGCGCCGCGGCGGCAGGCCCTCGAGGAGGGCGCGCTCGGCCGGGGTGAAGACGCGCGAGACGAACCGTTCGTCGGCGGCGAGCGCTTGGATGCGTGCGATGTCCACCATGTCGACGCCGATGCGCACAGCGGGCACCTCGCTTTCGTGAAATGTTGGGGGCAAACCTGGCTTGAGCATACCACAACCTCGCCGTTTCTTGCCCGGAACGGGCCTTCCGTGTCATCCTGAAGAGGGCGCATGTTCTGTCAGGGAAGGAGGAGGCAAGCATGGGCGTGTCCATCGCCTTTGACCCGCGCCACGCGCAGCCGTTTGTGTCCGAGCGGGAGTTGGCCTATCTGGAGCCGTATGTCCGGCTGGCCCATGATCAGCTGCATCAGAAAACGGGGCCGGGAGCCGACTTTTTGGGCTGGGTTGATTGGCCCGTGACGTACGATCGTGACGAGTTTGCGCGCATCCGGGAGACGGCGGCGCGCATTCGCGATGAGGCCGACGCTTTCGTGGTGATCGGCATTGGCGGTTCGTACCTGGGGGCCCGGGCGGCCATCGAGATGTTGACTTCCCCCTTTTACAACCTGCTGCCGCGCGACAAGCGGAGCGGCCCGGAGATCTACTTTGCGGGCCACCACCTGTCCGGCGCGTACCTGGCGCATCTGCTGGAACAGCTTGAGGGCAAGACGGTGTACGTCAATGTCGTCTCCAAGTCGGGTACGACGACTGAGCCGGCCATCGCCTTCCGCGTCATCCGCGAGTGGCTCTACCGCACGGCGGGCCCGGAGGTGGCGCGGAAGCGCATCGTGGCCACGACGGACAGGGCGCGGGGGGCCCTGCGCCGGCTGGCAACGGAGGAAGGGTACGAAACCTTTGTCATCCCCGACGACATCGGCGGCCGCTACTCGGTGCTGACGGCGGTGGGGCTCCTGCCGATCGCCGTGGCCGGCATCGACATCGCGGCGATGATGGAAGGGGCGCAGGCGGCCCGCGAAGCCTTTGCCGCGCCGCGCCTGGCCGATAACCCGGCCTACCAGTATGCGGCGTACCGCACCGCGCTGTACCGCAAGGGCTACACCGTCGAACTGTTGGTCGGCTACGAGCCGTCGCTGGCCACCTTTGCTGAGTGGTGGAAGCAGCTCTTTGGCGAAAGCGAAGGGAAAGACCACAAGGGCATCTTTCCCGCGTCGGTGCAGTTTACCACCGACCTCCACTCCATGGGGCAATATATCCAGGACGGCCGGCGCCATCTGTTCGAGACGGTCTTGTTTGTCGAGCGCCCGGCCCGCGATGTGACCATCCCCGACGACGGCACTGACGGCGACGGGCTGGCCTTCCTCGCCGGCGCGAGCGTGCACCACGTCAACCGGCGTGCCTTTGAGGGCACCGTGTTGGCCCATGTTGACGGCGGCGTGCCGAACCTCGTGCTGCGCGTGCCCGAGCTGTCGGCGCGCGCGTTCGGCGAACTGGTCTACTTCTTCGAGAAAGCTTGCGGCGTAAGCGGCTACCTGCTCGGGGTCAACCCCTTTGACCAGCCCGGCGTGGAAGCGTACAAACGGAACATGTTTGCCTTGCTCGGCAAACCCGGGTTTGAGGCCCAGCGCGAGGCGCTGCAGAAACGCCTGCAGGAGATGGGCGGCGATAGCCAGGGGGAGCAGGAAAATTGAAGGCTCTGTGACAAATTGCGCAACGTCGTTGTGTGCGACGTCACGCATCGGATACACTAAAAGAAGCTTATGCACACGTACACAGGGACGCGAAAAGGGACCGGTCTCGCGCCGGTCCCTTTTCGCGTGGATCTTCCCCGGTGGCACGCGTGGGCCTACGGTCGCCACCAGTTTTTGAGGCGGTGCCAGAGGGAATCGGACGGGCCCCGTTGGTTCGGGGGCACCGGCCGTTTGCCCGCGGGCAAATGGGCCTGGCAATAATCTGTCGGCTCGGTGCCGCTGACAAAGGCCAGGACCTTGGGCCGGGGGCAGTTTTCGGTGGCCAACTTACCCGTCGCCGGGTCAATGTAGACGGTCGTCACGCCGTCGGGGACAGGAAACAGAGCCGGTTGCACGTCGGCCAGTGCCCGCTCGACAAAGGTGGCCCACAGCCGCTTGGCCAGGTACCCGTCGGCGGTGGTTTGCAGCGGGCGCTTGTCGTCATAGCCCAGCCACACCGTGACGGCGAGCTGGGGCGTATACCCGCTCAGCCAGGCGTCGTAGTCGGTGGTGCCGGTTTTTCCGGCGGCCGGCCGCTTCAACAGGTTGCGGACGCTGGAACCCGTTCCCTCGGCAAAGACGCCCTGCAGCATGTGGGTGAGCACATAGGCGTGGGCGGCTTCGGCGACGCGCACGTGTGTGGGCTGTTCGTCCACCAGCACGTTGCCGTTGGCGTCTTCCACTCGTGTGACGAGGAGCGGGCTTGGCCGCTCGCCCAGGTTGGCCAGCGCGGCGTAGGCGTAGGCCATCTCAAAGGGCGTCACCTCCATGCTGCCGAGGGCCAGGGACGGGTACGGCTTCAGCGGCGAGGTGATGCCCAGCCGCCTTGCCGTGTCGATCACCTTGTCTGGGCCAAGGAACATCAGGGTCTTGACGGCGTAGATGTTGTCCGATTGGGCGATGGCCTGGTACAGGGGGATGTCGGCATTGGGGTACTTGTCCCCGAAGTTTTTGGGCGTGTAGGTTCTTCCGTTGTCATAGGTGAAGGTTGTGGGTTCGCTTCGCTGCAGCGTCAGCGGCGTAAACCCGTTTTCCAATGCGGCGAGGTACACCACAGGCTTGAACGTGGAGCCCGGCTGACGCCGCGCAAAGGCGCGGTTGTAAGGACTGGCCCGGTAGTCCCGTCCCCCGACCAGGGCCCGCACGGCCCCGGTTTGGGGGTCGACGGCCACGAGCGCCACCTGCAGGGGACGATCCTTGGGCAGGAGCTGCTTGACCGCTTCCTCGGCCGCCCGCTGCACCTTGGGATCGAGGGTGGTATGCACACGCAGCCCGCCGCGAAAGATCTGATCTTCGGTCAACCCGTAGCGTTCTGCCAACACGTCCACGACGGCGTCGCGAAAGTAGGGCGCCATGGGTTCGCGCATGCGTGCGTCAAGCGGCACGAGGCGCAGCGGTTCGGCCAACGCCGCCGCGGCTTCCTCCGGCCGGAGGTAGCCTGTTGCCACCATGGCGTCGAGGACCGTTTTCTGACGCGCCTTGGCCCGATCAAAGTGGCGATAGGGGGAATAGAGGGACGGTCCCTTCGGCAGGCCGACCAAGAGCGCGCTTTCGGCCAAGGTGAGGTCTTTGGCGTCCTTCCCGAAGAACGTCTGCGCCGCCGCCTGGATGCCGTAGGCGCCGTGGCCATAATAAATCTGATTGAGGTATAGCTCGAGGATGCGCTCCTTGCTGTAGTGCAGCTCCAGTTGGAGGGCGTAGAACGCTTCCTTGAGCTTGCGGGCCACCGTTTTCTCGTGGCTCAGGTACAGGTTGCGCGCCAGCTGCATGGTGATCGTGCTGGCGCCTTCGGCAAAGCGCATTTCCTTGAGGTCCACGTATACCGCCTTGGCCATGCGCCGCCAGTCGAACCCCATGTGCTCGAAGAAGCGCCGGTCCTCCACGGCCAGCGTGGCGGCAATGACGTAGGGGGAGATGGCGCGGAGCGAGACGGGTTTTCGGTTTTGGCCGCCGTGTAGTTCATCGAGGATTGATCCGTCGGCGGCCAGAAGCACGGTCGTCGCGGAAGTGTTTCCTTTGGGCAGGGGCTGGGCGCGCAGATAGAGCAAAACGGCGATCGTACAGAGGGCAACAAGTCCGGTCAGGATTAGCAGCCGCACAAGGGTGCGCCTGAGCCGCCGGGCCCACTTCGGCTGCGGGTCGCCCCACATGATTTGCACGCGTTCCCCTCCTTTCCCGCGTCCAGCTTGGCATGCGGTTTTCCTACCGCCGGTACCTGTCAGTATAGCCGTGCGAAGATTTTGCCTATACGGCATTTGCCAAAAGGGCCTTGCCTTTTGCCGAAAGTGCGTTACAATGATCAGGTATGAAAGAGGACGAGGTGGAATCCGATGGAATTGTGGTATACGGAAAAGCAAACGGAAAACCACGGCATCACCACGAAAATCAACCGCACGCTGCATACCGAACAGACGCCGTATCAGCGGCTTGACGTGATTGAAACGAAGCAGTTTGGCAACATGCTCGTCCTTGACGGCATGGTGATGACCACGGACGTGGACGAGTTCGCCTATCACGAAATGATCGTCCACGTGGCCTTGAATACCCATCCGAATCCGCGCCATGTGTTGGTCGTCGGCGGGGGTGACGGCGGGGCCATTCGCGAAATCCTGAAGCACCCCTCGGTGGAAAAGGCCACGCTGGTGGAGATCGACGGCGCCGTGATCGAGGCATCGAAGCGCTTTTTCCCCGCCATCGCCGGCAAGTTGGACGATCCGCGCGTTGACGTGCGCATCGAGGACGGCATCAAGCACATCGCCGAGAACCGCAACTGCTATGACGTGATTCTGGTCGATTCCACCGATCCGGTGGGGCCGGCCGTCGGATTGTTTGAAAAAGGGTTTTATCAAGGCATTTTTGAGGCTCTCCGTGAAGACGGCCTGTTCGTGGCCCAAACCGAGTCGCCGTGGTTCAACGCCGATCTTATCCGCCGCGTGTTCCGCGACGTCAAGAGCCTTTTCCCCATCACGCGGCTGTATTTGGCCAGCATCCCGACGTATCCGAGCGGGCTGTGGAGCTTTACCCTCGGTTCCAAGCGCTATGACCCGCTTGACGTCGACGAAGCCCGCATCCGCGCCATCGACACAAAATACTATACGCCTGCGCTGCACCGCGCAGCCTTCAGCTTGCCCAAGTTTGTCGCCGACCTGACACAAGACGGCGAGTAAGGGGCCGGGCACCTGCGCACCGCAGCCATCGGGGGGACGATGCATGCGGTTTGACGAAGCGTATTCGGGCAAGGTCTTCATCGCCAGCCGCGCCAGCTATGCCGAGGCGCGCGCCGTGATCTACGGCATGCCGATGGACTGGACGGTCAGCTTTCGTCCGGGTTCGCGCTTTGGCCCGGCGCGCATCCGCGAGGCGTCGATTGGCCTCGAAGAGTACAGCCCGTACCTTGACCGGCATCTGGACGAGGTGGCCTACTTTGACGCGGGGGACATCCCGCTGCCCTTCGGCAACGCGGCGCGAAGCCTCGAGCGCATCCGCGACGCGGTGCGCACGTTCCTCGCCGACGGGAAGTTCCCCCTCGGCCTGGGCGGAGAACATCTCTGTTCATGGCCGGTGATCCAGGCCGTTCATGAGGCGTATCCCGACGTGGTGCTTGTGCACATCGATGCCCACGCCGACCTGCGTACGGAATACGAGGGTGAGGAGTTGTCCCACGCCACGCCGATTCGCAAGGCCGTCGATCTGTTGGGCGGGGACCGCGTCTATTCCTTCGGTGTCCGCTCGGGAACCCGGGAGGAATTCGCCTTTGCCCGCCAGCACCTGCATTTTTACCCCTTTGAGGTGCTGGAACCCGTCAAGCGGGTGCTGCCGGAGCTGGCGGGGCGCCCGGTCTACGTGACGATCGACATCGACGTCCTCGACCCGGCCTTCGCGCCCGGCACGGGCACGGCCGAGTCCGGCGGCATCACGTCGCGCGAATTGCTCGAGACGATCCATGCCATTGCGCGTTCCGATGTGCGCGTGGTGGGCGCCGACATTGTGGAAGTGGCCCCGGTATACGACCCGACGGAACAGACGCCGATCGTGGCCGCCAAGCTGGTGCGGGAAATTCTCCTCGGGTGGGTCCGGTGACGCGCGAGGGGAAGACCTGCTGCACGCACGCCCTTTTCCGCCCTGTGGGTGGGAAAGGGCGTTTGTTGCTTGTGACCAACCCGCTTGTGTTCCTCGGCGGAAAGGGCTACAATGGAGCGAAGACAGGAAGGGGGAGCCAGATGGATAGCGGACGGCCGGTACGCATCGAACTGGCGACGGTGGCGGACGGGCGGCAGGAGGCCTTTATGTACACAGGCTTCCTGTATCGGCGTCCGGAAGGCTGGTACGTCCGCTACGACGAGGAGCAGGACGACGGGCGTGTCTCCACCATCCTCAAGGTGCAGCCGAACCGGGTGGTGCTCCTGCGGCGCGGCGCGCGGTCGATGGAACAAGTGTTCGTTCCTGGTGCGGTGACGTCGGGGACCTTCAGCACGCCGTATGGACGCTTTGCGTTGACCACGCACACCCGGACGGTTGACGTGGCGGAAACGGAGGACCCGCCCGGTTTGGTCATTCGCATTGCCTATGCGTGGACGCTGGGGGGAGAGCCGATGGGCGAACGTCGGTTAACGGTCATGATAAAGGAGGGAGAAGCGCGCCCATGTACGCAACCGAACAGGTGAAGGCGCGGCTGGTCACGGAACTGAAGAAGGCGGCACTGGCCGCGCTGGGCATCGAGGAGAACGCCTTGCCGGAGATCCAGCTGGATGTGCCGCGGGACAAAGCCCACGGCGATTACGCGACGAACCTCGCGATGCAGCTTACCCGGGTGGCCAAACAGCCGCCGCGGCAAATCGCCGAGGCCATTGTGAGCCGGTTTGATCCGGCGGCGGCCGGGGTGAAGCGAGTGGAGGTGGCCGGCCCCGGCTTCATCAACCTGTTTTTGGACAACTCCTACCTGGCCGACGTGGTGCGCGAAGTGTTGGCCATGGGCGAGGCGTACGGGAAGGCCGACGTCGGTCGCGGACAAAAGGTACAGGTGGAGTTCGTCAGCGCCAACCCCACCGGCAGCCTGCATGTCGGCCACGCGCGGGGAGCGGCGTTGGGTGACGCGCTGTGCAACTTGCTGGAAATGGCCGGTTATGATGTGACGCGCGAGTACTACATCAACGACGCCGGCAATCAGATCGCCAAGCTGGCCCAGTCGATCGAGATTCGCTACCGCCAGGCCCTCGGCGAGGACGTGCCGATGATCGCCGACGGCTATCATGGGGACGACATCGTCGAATTCGGCCGGGAGCTGGCCCGCGAGCACGGCGACGCGCTGCTCAAGCTGCCGGAAGAGGAGCGGCTGGCCTTCTTCCGTCGCTATGGGCTGGAAAAGGAAATGGCCAAGATCAAGCGCGATCTGGCCGACTTTGGCGTGCGGTTCGACGTATGGTACAGCGAGACGTCGCTGTACGAATCGGGCAAGGTGGAGGCCATCTTGAACGAGCTGGCCGAGCGCGGCCACACCTACGAGAAGGACGGCGCGGTGTGGTTCCGCTCCACGGCCTTTGGCGACGACAAGGACCGCGTCCTGGTGAAGAGCGACGGCACGTACACCTATTTGACGCCGGACATCGCCTATCACGATGACAAGTTCAAGCGCGGCTTCGATAAGGTGATCAACATCTGGGGGGCCGACCACCACGGCTACATTCCGCGGATGAAAGCGGCGATGGCTGCGCTCGGCTATGACCCGGACCGGCTCGTCGTGCTCATCAACCAGATCGTCCGCCTGTACCAGAACGGCGAGGAGGTGCGCATGTCCAAGCGCACCGGCAAGGCGGTCACGTTGCGCGAGCTGATGGACGAGGTCGGCGTCGACGCCATGCGCTACTTCCTAACCGCGCGCAGCCCGGACACGCACCTCGACTTCGACCTCGACCTGGCGGTGTCCCAGTCCAATGAAAACCCTGTTTATTACGTTCAGTACGCCCATGCCCGCATCTGCAGCGTGTTCCGTCAGGCGGCGGAACAGGGGATTGCCCTCGCCGATCCGCCGGCGGGCCTTCACCGCCTGACGGAGGAGAAAGAAGTGGACCTGATGAAGAAACTGGCGGCGTTTCCCGAAGAGATCGTCGCGGCTGCCGAAGCGCTCGAGCCGCACCGCATCGTCCGGTACGTCTACGACCTGGCGGCGCTCTTCCACAGCTACTACAATGCCGAACGCATCCTTACCGATGACGCCGAATTGACGCAGGGGCGACTGGCCCTGGCCAAGGCGGTGCAGACCGTCCTGAGAAACGGTCTGCGTCTCATCGGCGTGTCGGCGCCGGAGCGGATGTAAGGCGAAGGGAAACGGCCCCGGTTGCCCGCGAAGGGTTCGCGGCAGCAGCCGGGGCCGTTTGGCGTTTGCGGCCAAGCCCTATTCGTCGCGTTGGTTAAGGCAGCGTTCGCATTCGTAGAGCACCGAACCCGGGGGAGCGAAGAAGGAGGCGCCGCAGCACGCGCACTCGCAGCGTCGCACCAGGGGTTGGCGTGCGGAGACAAGCTGCCGCTTCACATCCTGGTCCCACGGCGTCGGCATCATCTCCGGCGTGGTCCACCCGTAAAACTCGGCCAGGGAACGCATGAGGAAGACCTCCTTACGCGGGATCTGTCTTCATTATATAACACATCTCCTGTTTTGCAAACTGTTATATTACAAATTGGCCGCAAAAAGCCACTCCCATCGGCCTTCCCGACGGAAGGCGTGAGAGTGGCCGGCGCGGGGCGCGGTGGGTTACCGTTCATCCTTGCGCAGGGGACGAAGCAGGCGTTCAAAACGCAACCGTCGCGACGCCTTGAAGTACAACACGGAACCCGGTGGCGTCTTCAGCAGGTACTTGAGGGCGTCTTCACGGGTGGGGAACGCGTACACGGGTCCGAAGCCCCGTTCGCGGGCCGCCTCGGCGATGATGCGGCCATAGCGGCCCACCGTCACGAGCACGTCGACAGGCCGGTGTGCGGCGATGTAGCGGCCGACGCGTCTGTGGCCCGAGTGGGTGAGGGTGCCCAGTTCCATCATGTCGCCGAGGACGGCGACGCGCTTGCCCTTGTGCGGAAGGTGCGGGAGGATCGATAGCCCGGCGATCATGGCCGACGGGTTGGCGTTATAGGCATCATTGATGAGCAGCCGCCCCTGTTTGCCGCGGATCATCTGCAGGCGCATTTTGGGCGGGCGAAAACGGCGCAACCCCTCGCGCATGGCCGCGGGGGAGATGCCCAGGAGGTCGGCGACGGCGATAGCCGCAAGGGCATTGTAGACCATATGCTCGCCGAAGACGGGCAGGTGGAAGGTGTGGTTGGCGCCGCGCAGCGCGACGGTAAAGCGCATGCCGGTCAACGTGTAGCGCACGTCTTTAGCGCGGTAGTCGGCGGGGTTTCGAATGCCGAAGGTAACAACGCGTCCGCGTACCTTGCGCGTGTCGATGCGGCGCGACCGCTCGTCGTCGGCGTTGAGCACGAGGGTGCCGGTCGGAGACAGGCCCTCGATGATCTCCTGTTTGGCGCGCACCACATTGTCCAACGTGTTGCCCAGGTTGCCCACGTGGGCTTCCCCGATGTTGGTGATCACGGCGATGGACGGCCGCGCCGCCCGGGAATGCTGGCGAATGTCGCCGAGGCGGTTCATGCCCATCTCGAAGACGACGGCGCGGTGGCGTGGGGAGACGCGCAACATCTGAAACGGAAACCAGGTGGTGGTGTTGAGGTTGCCCACGGTGTGCAATGTCGGGTGGACGCGGCTGAGGATGGCGGCCGTCATTGCCGTGGTCGTGGACTTTCCGGCGCTTCCGGTGATGCCGATGACGGGGATGGCCAGCTGGTTGCGCTGCCAGCGTGCCAGCTTCCAGAGGGCGCGAAACGGGTTGTTGACGACGATGACGGGCAGCCGAGCGGGGACAAGGGGCAAGAGATCGCGCGACGTGACCACCGCGCCCGGGGAGAGGTCGCGCAGGTCGGGGCGTTTTCGCCCGCGGCTGTCATAGAAGAAAAAAAGGGTGCGCGCGTTGATGTGCCGGCCGCGCCGGTAATAGACGTTGGTCAAGACGAGGTCGGGATTGCCGCGAATGATTTTACCCTGGAGCAAGGTGGCGATTTGCCGCAGTCGGAGCGGGTACAAGCAAGGTTCCCCCTTTCACGATCGCCGCCGGAGCGGAGGTGGCCCTACTATCCTATGGATGTTTGCGGTAAGCGGTGACGGTGCGTGTGCGGTTGGTTGCATTTTGGCCGAAACGGATTTGCGAACCGTGGTACAATGAAAACGTAAGCGAGAGGAGGCGCTTGTCCGTGGAAGTGATCAAAATCACGCCGCGCGGGTATTGTTACGGCGTTGTCGATGCGATGATGCTTGCCCAGTATGCGGCGAAAAACCCCGATTTGCCGCGGCCGATTTATATCCTGGGCATGATTGTCCACAACCGGCATGTTGTCGACGCCTTCGAGAAACTGGGCATTCGCACCCTTGACGGCGCGGACCGCCTGTCGCTTCTCGAGCAGATCGACAAGGGGACCGTCGTGTTCACCGCCCACGGCGTATCCCCTGAAGTGCGCCGGCGGGCGCGGGAGAAGGGCCTGACCATTGTCGATGCCACCTGTCCCGATGTGACCCGCACCCATGAGCTGATCCGCGAGAAGACGGCCCAAGGGTACGAGGTGATCTACATCGGAAAGCGCGGCCACCCGGAACCGGAGGGGGCCATGGGTGTGGCACCGGGCCGGGTGCACCTCGTGGAAAGCGAAGCCGATATCGACGCCCTTGACCTGAAGGCGGACAAGTTGATCGTTACCAACCAGACGACGATGAGTCAGTGGGATGTCGCCCACCTGATCGCCAAAGTGAAGCAAAAGTACCCGACGGCGGAGGTGCACAACGAGATCTGCCTGGCCACGCAGCTGCGCCAGGAGGCCGTAGCCGAGCAGGCCAAGGAGGCGGACATCTGCATCGTCGTCGGCGACCCGCGCAGCAACAACTCCAACCGGCTGGCGCAGGTGGCCGAAGAGATCGCCGGTGTGCCCGCCTACCGTGTGGCCGACGTGACGGAGATCAAGCCGGAGTGGTTCAAGGGGAAGAAGAAGGTGGCTGTCACCGCCGGGGCGTCCACGCCGACGCCGATCACCAAGGAAGTGATCGACTACCTGGAGCAGCTCGACCCGGAGGACCCGTCGACCTGGACCGTCAGGCGTACGGTTAACCCCGACAAGATCCTCCCGCCCGCGCACGACCGGGCGATTGTACGCCTGTTGGCCGAACGCGGACGACCGGTGCAGCCGTGATGTTGCTGTTGACGATTGGCCTGCCCGGTTCCGGAAAGTCGGCGCTGCTGAAAAGGCTTGGCTTGCCCCGACCCGACATGGCCGTGGTCACACCCGACCGCATCCGGTGGGAGTTCTTCGGGGTCACCTTCGATCCCGCCGTCGAGCCAGAGGTGTGGACGGTGGTGCGCGCAGCGGTGCGGGGGAACCTGCGCCGGGGGCGCTCCGTGGCCCTCGACGCCACCAACCTGACGCGCGCGTGGCGCAGCGGGTGGCTGCGCCTGGCGCGTCGGTACGGCCACCCCGTGGTGGGCGTCCATTTCGACTTGTCCCTGAAACAGGTGCGGAAGCAGAACCGAATGCGCGTCCCGGAGTGGGTGGTGCCGGAAGCGGTGATCGCCGAGATGGCGCGGATGCTGGAGCCCCCGACGGAGGCGGAGGGGTTTCACGCTGTGGTGACCATCCGGGGCGGACTGGACGATGGGGCCGTGCGTCGCGTGCAGGAGGCGATGGTCCGGGTGGATGGCCGACGGCGGTAGGATTTTGGGGGGAGTGCGTCGAAAGGGGAATTCACGCTACCGTCACGGATGGTGACGGTCACACACCCGAGGGGGGTGAGTTGATGAAAATGAATGAATAATCATTCAACAAAAAAGACTGGTAATTGAGCGCTCGATCAGAATATGCTATCATGGAGATGACGATCGGACGTGTCCGCGTGTGTCTTCCAGGGGGTGTCCCCGGGCGATTGTTGACGGACGATTTTGATTTCACGGAACGCTTGCAACCGTCTGAACCGGGAAGAACGAGGGGAAGGGAGTGCCGCTCGACATGAACGGGCTGCTGGTGCTCAATTGGCTTGCGTTTCTATTGGTCACGGCCTATGCCGTCTCGCTCTTTGTCTATGTCGTGCGCACGCGCTACGCCTTTATCCAGCTGGGGCGGCCCGTACCGCCAGCAGGCGACCGGCGCACGCGCTGGCGCCGCGTGTGGACGCAGGTGTTCGGGCAGAAAAAGCTGCTCAAGGACAAGAAGAGCGGCGTCATGCACGTGGTGATGTTCTACGGCTTCATCATCCTCCAGTTCGGGGCGCTCGACCTGATTTGGAAGGGCCTCGCGCCGGGATCGCACCTGCCGCTGGGGTCGCTCTACCCGGCCTTCACCTTTTTGCAGGAGCTGACCACGCTGGCCGTCATCCTCGCCGTGCTCTACGCGGCGTACCGGCGCTACGTGGAAAAGCTCCCGCGTCTCAAGCGCGGCTGGAAGCCGTCGATCGTGCTGTGGTTTATCGGTTCGCTGATGCTGTCGGTGCTCCTGTCGGCGGCCTTCGAGCAGCGGTGGCTGGGGCATGATCCGGGTTGGGCCGCGCCGGTGTCGTCGCTCCTGGCCGGGGCGTTCGCGTGGCTGTCTCCCGATGCGGCGGCGGTGGCCTTCTTTGCCGCCTGGTGGGCGCACCTCTTGATTTTGCTCAGCTTTCTCGTCTACATCCCCCAGTCGAAGCATTTCCACCTGATCACGGGGCCGGTCAACGTCTATTTGCAGCGCCTCGGTCCGCCGAAGCTGGAGCCGATCGACTTTGCAGACGAGACACAAGAGGAATTTGGTGTCGGAAGAATCGAGCAGTTTACGCAAAAGCAGCTTCTCGACCTGTATGCCTGTGTGGAATGCGGGCGGTGCACGAGCATGTGTCCGGCGTCGGGGACGGGGAAGATGCTTTCGCCAATGGACCTCATCGTCAAGCTGCGCGACCACCTGACGGCCAAGGGCGCGGCCGTCACCTCGAAGCAGCCGTGGGTGCCGGCCTTCGCCTTCGCCCACACCACCGAGAACCAACTCGCCCGCGCGGCGCAGGAGGTGGCTGCCGCCCGGGCGACGGAGGCGCGGGGGGAGGCGCTCGCCGCCTACGACGTCCAGCTGATCGGCGACGTGATTACCGAGCAGGAGATCTGGGCCTGCACGACGTGCCGCAACTGTGAGGACCAGTGCCCGGTGATGAACGAGCATGTCGACAAGATCGTTGACCTGCGCCGCTACCTCGTCCTGACGCAGGGCGAGATGCCGGCCGAGGCGGCGCGGGTGTTCCAGAACATCGAGCGGCAGCACAACCCCTGGGGCCTCAGCAAGAACGACCGCGCCAAGTGGCGGGAAGGGGCCGAGGTGCCCATCCCCACGGTGCACGAGGTGGAGGACTTCGAGTACCTCCTGTGGGTGGGGTCGATGGGGTCCTACGACAATCGCAGCATGAAGGTGGTGCGCGCCCTGGCCAAGGTGCTTCACGAAGCGGGCGTTTCCTTCGCCATCCTGGGCAACGAGGAGAAGAACTCCGGCGACACGCCGCGCCGCTTGGGCAACGAGTTCCTCTTCCAACAACTGGCCCAGGAAAACATCGAGACATTCCGCCAGTACAACGTGCGCAAGATTGTCACCATCGACCCGCACGCCTACCACGCCTTCAAGAACGAGTATCCCGACCTTGGCTTTGCGGCCGAGGAAGTGGTTCACCACACCGAGCTGGTGGCCCGCCTGCTCCGGGATGGTCGCATCCGGCCGCGCAAGGCGCTAAACGAGCGGATCGTTTACCACGATTCCTGCTACCTCGGGCGCTACAACGGCGTGTACGACGCGCCCCGGGCGATCTTGCGGGCGATCCCCGGTGTTGAGCTGGTGGAGATGGAACGCAACCGGGAGAACGCCATGTGCTGCGGCGCCGGCGGCGGACTCATGTGGCTCGAGGAACGCGAGGGGACGCGGGTCAACGTGGCCCGCACCGAACAGGCCCTGGCGACGAACCCCACGGTGATTGGCAGCGCCTGTCCCTACTGCCTGACGATGATGAGCGACGGGACGAAGGCCAAGGGCATCGAGGACCAGGTGAAGACGCGCGACGTGGTGGAGCTGCTGGCCGAGGCGCTGTGACGGGAACGGCGGGCGGAAACGCCGACATCGCGCGGATGCGCATGAACATCCATCAAACGGGGGGAGAACATGACGCGTACGGTGATTGTCGGGGCGGCGCGGACGCCTTTCGGGAAATTCGGCGGTGCGCTGAAAGACTTGCAGGCTGTCGATCTGGGGGCGGCGGCGATCCGCGAGGCCCTGCGGCGGGCCGACGTGGCCCCTGCGCAGGTGGACGAGGTGATCATGGGCATGGTGCTGCAGGGTGGGGCGGGGCAGATTCCCTCCCGCCAGGCGGCGCGCAAGGCGGGGCTGCCGTGGGAGGTGCGCACGGAGACGATCAACAAGGTGTGCGCCTCGGGGTTGCGCAGCGTGACGCTGGCTGACCAGATCATCCGTGCCGGCGACGCCGAGGTGATCGTCGCCGGCGGCATGGAGAGCATGAGCAACGCGCCGTATGCGCTGCCCCGCGCCCGCTGGGGCTACCGCATGGGGAACGGGGAACTGGTCGACCTGATGGTGTACGACGGCCTCACCTGTGCCTTCCACAACGTGCACATGGCCGTCCACGGCAGCAACGTGGCCAAGGAGTACGGCATCACCCGGGAGGAGCAGGACGCCTACGCCCTGCGCAGCCACCAGCGGGCCATCGCCGCCATCGACAGCGGCAAGCTGGCCGAGGAGATCGTGCCGGTGGCTGTGCCGCAGAAGAAGGGCGATCCGGTCCTCGTTACGACGGATGAGGCGCCGCGGCGCGACACGAGCCTAGAGGCGCTGGCCAAGCTGCCGCCGATTTTCATCGCCGACGGCACGATCACGGCGGGCAACGCCCCCGGGGTCAACGACGGGGCCGGCGCGCTCGTGCTGATGTCGGCGGAGCGGGCCAGGCGCGAGGGGCGAAAACCCTTGGCCACCATTCTTGCCCACGCCGCGGTGGGGGCCGAGGCGCCGTATCTGGCTACGGTGCCGGGACTGGCCATCCTGGAACTGCTCAAGAAAACGGGGCTTACGCTGAACGACATCGACCTCATTGAGGTAAACGAGGCCTTTGCCGCCGTCGTGCTCACCAGCGAGAAGATTGTCGGCTGGGATCGGGAGAAGGTGAACGTCAACGGCGGGGCCATCGCCCTGGGACATCCCATTGGGGCTAGTGGAGCGCGCATTCTGATCACCCTCATCTACGAGCTGCGCCGTCGCGGCGGCGGGCTCGGCATCGCCGCCATCTGCAGCGGTGCGGCCCAGGGCGACGCGGTCCTCGTGCAGGTGGACGGGGCGTAAGGGATCCGGCAATCGCCACCGAAGGGGGCATCCAACGCAACGGAGCGCAAACCGAGCGAAGAAAGAGGGGGAATACGCGTGGAGATTCATACGATTCTGGTCGTCGGCGCCGGCCAGATGGGCAGCGGCATCGCGCAGGTGGCGGCGCAATCCGGCTACAATGTCATCCTGCACGACGTGGAAGAACACTTCGTCGAACGGGGGCTGGGCGTGATCCGGCGCAACCTGGACCGCGCCGTGGAAAAGGGCAAGCTTGCCGCCGCGGCGCGGGACGCGGCCCTCGCCCGTATCCGGACGACGACGGCGCTCGAGGAGGCGCGAGCGGCCGACTTCGTCATCGAGGCCGTCACCGAGAACCTGGCCATCAAGGCCGACGTGTTCCGCCGGCTGGACGAGGCGGCGCCGCCGCACGCCATCCTCGCCTCCAACACCTCGTCCCTGCCGATCACCGAGCTGGCGGCGCACACGAAGCGGCCGGAGAAGGTCATCGGCATGCACTTCATGAACCCGGTGCCGGTGATGCAACTCGTCGAGATCATCCGCGGGCTGGCCACGGCCGACGAGGTGTACCGGATTACCGAGGACCTGGCAAAGCGAATGGGCAAGACGCCGGTTGTCGTCAACGACTTTCCCGGCTTCGTTTCCAATCGCGTGCTCATGCCGATGATCAACGAGGCCATCTACTGCGTGTATGAAGGGGTGGCCACGCCGGAAGCGGTGGACCAGGTGATGAAGCTGGGCATGAACCACCCGATGGGCCCGCTGGCCCTGGCCGACCTGATCGGCCTCGACACGTGCCTGGCCATCCTCGAGGTGCTGCACGAGGGGTTCGGCGATCCAAAGTACCGGCCGTGCCCGCTGCTTCGCCAGTACGTGAAGGCCGGTTGGCTGGGCCGCAAGACGGGCCGGGGCTTCTACGTCTACGACGAGGCGGGGAATCGCGTGGGCGTCGCGCGGTGACAGAAAGACAGGAAGCGGGGGAAGCGCATGAACCTTCAGTTCACACCGGAGCAGGAGATGCTGCGCAAACTGGTTCACGAGTTTGCCGAAAAGGAGATCGCCCCCCAGGTGCCCCGCATGGAGGCGGAAGACGCCTTTCCCGACGCCATCCTCAAGAAGATGGGCGAGCTGGGGCTGATGGGCATCCCCATTCCCGAAGCGTGGGGTGGCGCGGGGATGGACTTCACCTCCTACATCCTGGCCATCGAGGAGATTTCCAAGGTCAGCCCCGCGGTGGGCGTCATCCTCTCGGTGCATACCTCGGTGGCCACGTATCCGATTCTCACGTTCGGCACTGAGGAACAGAAGAAGCGGTACGTGCCGAAGTTGGCCTCCGGTGAATGGCTCGGCGCCTTCGCCCTCACCGAGCCCCACGCCGGGTCCGACGCGGCAAGCATCCGCACCACGGCGGTGAAAAAGGGCGACCGGTACATCCTGAACGGCACGAAGGTGTTCATCACCAGCGGCGGCCACGCCGACGTGTACATCACCTTTGCCGTTACCGATCCGTCGAAAGGGGCAAAGGGCATCACCGCCTTCATCGTGGAGAAGGACACACCCGGCTTCGTCGTCGGTAAGAAGGAGAAGAAGATGGGCCTGCACGGCTCGAGTACGACGGCGCTCATCTTCGAGGACGCCGAGGTGCCGGCGGAAAACCGGCTGGGCGAGGAGGGCGAGGGCTTCACGGTCGCCATGGCCAATCTCGACGGTGGGCGCATTGGCATCGCCGCCCAGGCTCTGGGCATCGCGGAAGGGGCCTTTGCGCACGCGTTGGCCTACGCCAAGGAACGCCGGCAGTTCGGCAAGCCGATCGCCGCGCAGCAGGCCATTCAGTTCAAGCTGGCCGACATGGCCACGCGCATCGAGGCGGCGCGCCTTCTCGTTTACCGTGCGGCGGCCTTGCGCGACCGGGGCCTGCCCTGCGGCAAGGAAGCGTCGATGGCCAAGTGCTTCGCCTCCGACACGGCCATGTGGGTGGCCACCGAGGCGGTACAGATCTTCGGTGGCTATGGCTACACGAAGGAGTACCCCGTGGAGCGCTATTTCCGCGACGCCAAGATCACGCAGATCTACGAGGGCACGAACCAGATCCAGCGGCTGGTCATTGCCCGCCGCCTGCTTAAGGCGTGAACGCGTGGCGGAGGGACGGCTGCGGGTTTCGGGAGCGGCGGCGCAACGGCTTTCCCAGACGACATCCCAAGGGAAAAGGAGCGAGGGCGATGGACTTCCGGCTGAGCGAAGAGCACGAGATGATGCGTCGCATGGTGCGCGACTTCGCCGAGAAGGAGGTGGCCCCGACGGCAGCCGAGCGCGATGAGGAGGAGCGGTTTGACCGGGCCATCTTCGACAAGATGGCCGCGCTGGGACTGACCGGCATTCCGTGGGAGGAGCAGTACGGCGGGGCCGGGGCCGACTTCCTCAGCTACGTCATTGCCGTGGAGGAGCTGTCCCGCGTCGATGCCTCCGTCGGCGTGACGCTGTCGGCCCACGTGTCCCTGGCCAGCTGGCCGATCTGGAAATTCGGCACCGAAGAGCAGAAGGAGCGCTTCCTGCGTCCCCTGGCCACCGGTGAGAAGATCGGTGCCTACTGCCTGACCGAGCCCGGTTCGGGGTCCGACGCCGCCGGCATGCGCACGACGGCCATCCGCGACGGTGACAGCTATGTCCTCAACGGGAGCAAGATCTTCATCACCAATGGCGGTGTAGGCGACATCTACATCGTCTTCGCCCTCACCGATCCGAAGGCGGAAAAACGCCACCGTGGCATCAGCGCCTTCATCGTCGAAAAGGGCACGCCGGGCTTTCGCATGGGCAAGAAGGAGAGCAAACTGGGCATCCGTTCGTCGACGACCTACGAGGTGATCTTCGAAGACTGTCGCGTGCCCGCCGAAAACCTCCTCGGCCAGGAAGGCGAAGGCTTTAAGATCGCCATGATGACCCTCGACGGTGGGCGCA
>PKQU01000097.1 GCA_017577925.1 Bacillota bacterium | reverse complement strand
CCGGCGTGCGGCGGGCTGCTCGTGGAAAAGGGCGGCCGGAAACAGGAGCGCGTGATCGCGTGTGTCCGGTGCGACTACCGGCGGAAGGAGTCCGAAGCGGTTGACCACCCGGGCGAAGAAGAGACGACGACGGTGGGAGGTGAGGCGACGTGAGTCAACCGGTGGTGACGGTGGTCGGGGCGGGCCTGGCGGGCAGTGAGGCGGCATGGCAGATCGCGCGCCAAGGGGTGCGCGTCCGCTTGTACGAGATGCGCCCGCGCAAACAGACGCCGGCGCACCACACCGACAAGTTTGCCGAACTGGTCTGTTCCAATTCCTTGCGCGCCAATGAACTCACCAACGCGGTGGGTATATTAAAGGAAGAAATGCGCCAGCTCGATTCGGTCATCATCCGTTCGGCGGACGCGTGTGCCGTGCCCGCCGGCTCGGCGCTGGCCGTCGACCGGGACGCGTTTGCCCAGCGGGTGACCGACGCAATCACCGGCCATCCGCTCATCGAGGTCATCCGCGAAGAAGTGACGGAGATCCCCGACGGCATCGTCGTGATCGCCACGGGCCCCCTCACCTCTCCCGCCCTGTCCGAGAAGCTGCGCGAGCTCACAGGGGAAGAGTACCTCTACTTTTATGATGCGGCGGCGCCGATCGTCGAGCGCGATTCGATTGACTTCAGCAAGGTTTTTTTTGCCTCGCGCTATGGCAAAGGGGAGGCGGCGTACATCAACTGCCCGATGACGAAAGAGGAGTTTGACCGCTTCTATGAGGCCCTTGTGACGGCGGAAACGGTACCGCTCAAGGAGTTTGAGAAGGCCATCTATTTCGAGGGATGCATGCCCATCGAGGTGATGGCCAAGCGCGGCAAGGACACCATCCGCTTCGGCCCGATGAAACCGGTGGGGCTTGTTGACCCGAGAACGGGCACGGAACCCTACGCCGTCGTCCAGCTGCGGCAGGACAACGCCGCGGGGACGCTGTACAACATCGTTGGGTTCCAGACGCACCTGAAGTGGGGCGAGCAGAAGCGCATCATCCGCATGATCCCCGGCCTGGAGAATGCCGAAATCGTCCGCTACGGGGTGATGCACCGCAACACCTACCTCAATTCGCCCAAGCTCCTCCGACCCACATACCAGTTCAAAGGGCGCGACAACCTGTTTTTTGCCGGCCAGATCACAGGGGTCGAAGGGTACGTCGAGTCGGCGGCCTCCGGCCTCATCGCCGGCATCAACGCCGGGCGTTTGGCCCGCGGGCTGGAGCCTGTCGTCTTCCCGCCCGAAACGGCCATGGGCAGTATGGCGCGATACATCACCGAGGCCGATCCGCGCAACTTCCAGCCGATGAACGCCAACTTCGGCCTGTTTCCGCCGCTTGCGCAAAAGGTCCGGGACAAGCGCGCGCGCAACTTGGCCCATGCCGAGCGGGCTCTGGCGGCTATACGGGAATTTTCACAAAACATCCACAACTTCAGTTGCACAAACGGATGATCGTATGGTAAGATGAGGTTGCTTCGCGGCTGGAGGAGGGTGTGGGCAACGTGCAAAGCGACCCGGTGCTGGCTTTCCGCGCCTATTTGCAAATCGAGAAAAACGCGTCGCCCCACACGATTGAAGCGTATCAGCGGGATATTGCCGCGTTTCAGGAAACGGTCCTGCAGCGACAGGACCTGGACTGGGACGAGGTGACGCCCTGGCACGTGCGGGCGTACCTGGCCCACCTGCACGAATCCGGATATTCCCGCCGATCCGTCGCGCGGAAGCTGTCGGCCCTGCGCGCCTTTTTTCGCTTTTTGCACCGGGAAGGCCGAGTCGCTCACACGCCCTTTGAAGGGGTGGCGACACCCAAGCTGGAAAGGCGGCTTCCGGTGTTTCTCGATGAGGACGAGGTCACCCGATTGCTTGCGCTGCCCGATCCGGCTCACCCCCTCGGCTTGCGAGACCGGGCCCTGTTGGAGACGCTGTATGCCACCGGCATGCGTGTCAGCGAGCTGTGCGCCCTCGAGGTGACCGCACTCGACCTGTCGGTGGGCACGGTCCTGGTGTACGGAAAAGGGGCCAAAGAACGGTACGTTCTCCTCGGTTCCCACGCCATCGAGGCCTTGCGCCGGTACCTGCGCGACGGGCGCCCGAAGCTCGCCGCGCCCGGCGAGACGCGCCTCTTCGTCAACCGCCGAGGGGGTCCCCTTTCTCCGCGCAGCGTACGTCGAATCGTGACGAAATATGTCGAACAAGCCGCGCTGGCGAAGCGGGTGAGCCCCCATACGTTCCGCCACAGCTTCGCCACGCACCTCTTAAACGCGGGCGCCGATCTGCGCGTGGTGCAGGAGCTTCTCGGACATTCCAGCATCTCGTCGACACAGGTGTATACCCATGTTACCCGGCAGCGGCTGCGGCGCGTCTATGACGACGCCCATCCGCGGGCCTGAGGAGGGAAACGGTTGGAACGCGGTTTTCACGGGACGACCATTTTCGCCATCCACCACAATGGCCGCGCGGCCATGGCCGGCGATGGGCAGGTCACCTTTGGCGGCGCAGTGGTGATGAAGAAAAGCGCCAAGAAGGTGCGCCGCTTGTACCGCGGACAGGTGCTGGCCGGCTTTGCCGGTTCCGTGGCCGATGCGATGGCCTTGTTCGAGAAATTTGAAAACAAGCTGGAGGAACACCGCGGCAACCTGCCGCGCGCCGCGGTGGAGTTGGCCAAGGAGTGGCGCACCGACCGCATGCTGCGCCGGTTGGAGGCGCTCCTCGTTGTCATGGACAAGCGCCACCTGCTCCTGATCTCGGGAAGCGGCGAAGTGCTGGAGCCGGATGACGGCATGGTGGCCGTCGGTTCGGGTGGCAGCTATGCGTTGGCGGCGGGACGCGCCCTCAAGCGCCACGCCCCGCACCTGAGCGCACGCCAAATCGCCGAAGAGGCGCTGCGCATCGCGGCCGAACTTTGCGTTTACACAAATGACCACCTGGTCGTCGAGGAGCTGGAGGGGTGAGCGTGCGACGCGATCGGATTCCAACGCCACGGGAGATCGTCGCCGAACTGGATAAATACATCGTGGGGCAGAAGGCCGCCAAGCGCGCGGTGGCCATTGCCCTGCGCAACCGCTACCGGCGCAGCCTCTTGCCCGAAGGGTTGCGGGATGAGATTACGCCGAAAAACATTCTCATGATCGGGCCGACCGGGGTGGGGAAGACGGAGATCGCCCGGCGGCTGGCCAAGCTCGCCGGCGCACCCTTCGTCAAGGTGGAGGCCACCAAGTTTACCGAGGTGGGGTACGTCGGCCGCGATGTCGAGTCCATGGTTCGCGACCTGGTGGAGACGGCCATCCGCATGGTCAAAGCGGAAAAGATGGAGGAAGTACGCGATCGGGCGGAAAAGCTGGCCGAGGAGCGCCTTCTTGACCTGCTGGTTCCGGGGCCGAAAAAGGAACGGGGTTTCCAGAATCCGCTTGAGCTCCTATTTGGTGGGCGGATGGGCACCCGTCCGGAAAAGGAGACCGACGGGGACGCTCAGGAGCGGCAGCGTCGCCGGCGGGAGCTGGCCGAGCGCCTGGCACGCGGCGAGCTGGAGGACTGGATCGTCGAAGTGGAGATCGAGGACACGGCCCTGCCGATGATCGACCTGTTCGCCGGGTCGGGCGTGGAGCAGGTGGGGCTTAACATGCAGGAGCTGTTCGGCAACCTTCTCCCGAAGCGCACCAAACGCCGAAAAGTACCGGTGCGCGAGGCGCGAAAGTTGCTGGTGCAGGAAGAGGCGAACAAGCTGATCGACATGGACGAGGTGATCCAGGAGTCCATCCAGCGCGCCGAACAGCACGGGATTATCTTCATCGACGAGATCGACAAGATCGCCGGCCGGGAAGGGGGTGTTGGCCCCGATGTCTCCCGCGAAGGCGTGCAGCGCGACATCTTGCCCATCGTTGAGGGCTCCACGGTGATGACGAAGTACGGGCCGGTCAAGACGGACCACATCCTCTTCATTGCCGCCGGAGCGTTTCACGTGGCCAAGCCGTCCGATCTGATCCCCGAATTGCAGGGACGCTTTCCCATTCGCGTTGAGCTGACCAGCCTCGAGGCGGACGATTTTGTGCGCATCTTGACAGAGCCGGAAAACGCGCTGATCAAGCAATACACGGCGCTCATCGAGACCGAGGGCGTCAAGGTGCAGTTCACCGACGAGGCGATCCGGGAGATCGCGCGGCTGGCCGCCGAGGTGAACCGCCAGACAGAGGATATCGGTGCCCGCCGTCTCCACACGGTGATGGAAAAGCTCCTCGAGGACCTTTCCTTCGAAGCGCCGGACATCAACCTGGAGACGGTGGTGATCACGGCGGAGTACGTCCGCGAAAAACTGCGCGACATTGTGGAAGACCGCGATTTGCGCCAATACATTTTGTAGCGCGTATGCTGCCGTTCGTTTTCATCATTTCCAACAAGAGGAGGCGTTTTCGATGGATCTCTTGACCAAAACGCGACGGATTAACCGGCTGTTGCAAAAGACGGCTGGCCATGCCGTGAATTTTATGGAAATGGCAGAAGTGCTGCGCGACGTGATCAACGCCAACGTGTTCGTGCTCAGCCGGAAGGGAAAGGTACTCGGCTATGCCATTGCCCATCAGATCGAAAACGAGCGAATGCGGCGGATGCTCGAGGAGCGGCGTTTCCCCGAGGAATACAACCGTGAAGTGTTGAAAGTGGACAGCACCCAGACCAACATCCCGATCGAGAGCGACCTGACCATCTTCCCCGTCGAGCTCCGCGACGTGATCCAGGAGGCGTGGACGACCATCGTTCCCATCATCGGCGGTGGCGACCGTTTGGGCACGCTGGCCCTGGGTCGTCTGAACGAGAAGTTCACCGAAGACGACCTGGTGCTGGCCGAATACGGGGCGACGGTCGTCGGGACGGAGATCCTGCGCGAGCGCGCGGAGCAGATCGAGCAGGAAGCGCGGGCCAAGGCGGTCGTGCAGCTGGCTATCGGCTCTCTCTCGTATAGCGAACTGGAAGCGGTGGAGCACATCTTCGAAGAGCTGGACGGCAAGGAAGGGCTGCTCGTGGCGAGCAAGATTGCCGACCGCGTCGGCATCACCCGCTCGGTGATCGTCAACGCGCTGCGCAAGCTGGAGAGCGCCGGCGTCATTGAGTCGCGCTCGCTGGGGATGAAAGGGACGTACATCAAGGTGTTGAATGACAAACTGCTGCCGGAGCTGGAGAAGCTCAAGTCGTCGTAAGCGCGGAAATCGTCGCAAGTGCGCCATGACCCCCCGCCGCATTGGACAATGTTGTTTCGTAACGAAAAGCCCCTGTCAACATTCGACAGGGGCTTTTCGTGTTGCATGCGGAAAGTCTGGACGCATATGGGAAACAAGGATCAGGAGCGGTTTCACCCGATTGGGAAAAGAGGTGGAGTTCGAACTTTTTTGGGTGGGTCGACTCGCTCATTTTCGACAACAAGCAACAAAGTTTTTGTCGAGTGATGAAGGATTTTGTTAGCGGGGTGTAGAAGCAAATTTTGGACGTATGAAAGAGAGGCGAGACCGGTGCGCGTATTTCAAAATCAAACGCTTTCCGTCTTGGAACAAGCAATGAATGCCGCCATGCTCCGGCAGCGTGTCATCGCGAACAACCTCGCCAATGTCGAAACGCCGGGTTTTAAGGCGGCGGATGTCGCTTTTGAAAATGTGCTTGCAGAAGCGCTCGCCCGTCCAACCGCATCCTTTGTCGGCGCAAGAACCGATCCGCGTCACCTGCCCATCGGCGGGCCGGTGCCCGCGGTGACGCCGCGCGTTGTGCCGTCTATCCACACCCGCATGCGGCACGACGGCAACAACGTGGACGTGGACGCGGAAACGGCCAATCTGGCCCGCAATGCCTTGTGGTACCAAGCGTTGGTGCAGAGCACCCAGCACTACTTGGACCAGCTGCGAACGGTCATCGGGGAAGGGAGGCGGTGATCGTGGCGCTCTCGCCGCTTGACATCAGCGCCTCGGCGCTTACTGCCGAGCGCTTGCGCATGGATGTCATCGCGTCGAACATCGCCAACGCGTCGACCACCCGCGCTCGGTTGGTGAACGGCACGTGGCAACCGTACACCCGCAAACTGGTGGTCTTCGAGCCGCGCACGCCCTTTGCTTCAATCCTGGGCCGGGCGTTGAGCCGGCAGACGGAGGTTGGCGCAGGCGTGCAGGTGAGCCGCATTGTCGACGATCCCACGCCGCCGCGGCTGGTGTATGACCCGGCCCACCCCGACGCGGGGCCGGATGGTTACGTGCGGCTTCCCAACGTGGACATTGTCAAGGAAATGGCCGATCTGATCGCCGCCACGCGGGCGTATGAGGCCAACGTCGCCGCGTTTCAAGCGGGTAAAGCCATGTTGACAAAGGCACTCGAACTGGGCCGTTAAGGTGCGCCAGAGGCTGAAGGAGGGTGAACGCATGCAGGCAACCAGGATAACGCCCGTCGGCCTCGGGCTGCCGGTGGAGGGCGGGCGGATCGCGGACAAAGCCACGACCTCGTTCGCCGATTGGCTGGCCCAGGCCCTTGACCGGCTCAACGCCGACCAAGTGAACGCCGAACGCGCCGCGGTGCGAGTGGCCGCCGGGGATGTGGCCAATCTGCACGAGGCCTTTCTGGCGATGCAGAAAGCGTCGCTCAGCTTGATGCTGGCCGTACAGGTGCGCAATAAAGCGATTGAAGCGTACCAAGAAGTGTTCCGCATGCCGTTGTAATAATGAAAAAACAACATTTCCTGCTGTGATTGGTTCAGGTGAGCCATGTCGACCAATCGATACGCGAGGATGAGAGAGAGAATCGATCAGCTCAGACGTCAGGGCATCGAGCTGTGGCACCGACTGTCGCGCAAGCAGAAGTGGCTTCTGGGAGCAACGGTGTTGTTTCTCGTGGCCGCTGCGGGGCTGTCAGTGGCCCTCGTCGCGCAGCCGGAGTATGTGCCGCTGTACACGGAAAACCTGACCCAGGAAGAGTTGGGACAGATCAAGGCCCAACTGGAAAAGATGGGTGTCTCGTACCGCATTACACCAGGGGGCCATTCCATTGAAGTGCCGCGCACGGAGCGCGACCGGGTTCTCCTGGATCTGGCGGCACAGGGCCTGCCGAAGAGCGCAGCGATCCGGTATGACACCTTCTTGGACAAGCTGCCCTTCGGCGTGACCGATCGGCAGTTTGATGTGCTGGAGCGCGACGCGATCCAGGGGGAAATCGAAACCCTCCTGGAAAACGGGGTGGACTGGATCCAGAAGGCGCGGGTCATGATTACACTCCCGAAGGAACGCCTGTGGGTGGGTGAGGATGAACAGCAGGCCACGGCGTCTGTTGTGCTCACCCTTGAGCCGGGGTATCAGCCCTCACCCGACCGGGTGCGCGCCTTGTACCACCTGGTGTCGCGCAGCGTTCCGAACTTACCGGTCGAGAACATCGTCATCACCGACCAGTACGGTCGGCTGCTCGAATACCCGGAAGCGTTGGACGCGGAAGGTACGATCGCGGCTCTTGATCAGGAGAAAATTCGCCAACAACTCGAAAAAAATTTGCAGAGCAAACTGCAATCCCTTCTCGGTACAGTATTCGGACACGAGAAGGTCGTTGTGTCCGTTGTGGCCAAGGTCAATTTTGACCGGGTCCAGGAAACGCGCCAGCTTGT
>PKQU01000096.1 GCA_017577925.1 Bacillota bacterium | reverse complement strand
CACAATGGCTCCGCAGGCAGGATTCGAACCTGCAACCTACCGGTTAACAGCCGGCCGCTCTACCGTTGAGCTACTGCGGAACGAGCGCTTTTACTATAACATAGAATTCCCCGTCTCGTCAAGTTTTGAGGACGACCTATTGGAGGGCAAAAATGCCCCACGATCGCATTAGACACGCACACCCTTGTTCCGTTCCACATAGCGTATACCACAACGGGGACGCAGGAGGGGAGGGAAAGGCGTGTCCATGCCGCTCTGGCTCCGCAAGCAGCTGATGCGCGCCTTTTTCGGCAAAGACCTGCACCAAATCCGTGTGTTAAATGAATGCTGGTTCTTTTACTGTCGATCCTCTGCCGCCCGGAAGCCACAATAGGCCTCCGGGCATACGCGTATCGGGAAAAGCGGCAGAAGGCGCGCATCCGGGATTTGTACCAACAAAAACGTATTGCCCTTGACTCAAAAATCGACCAAGCCCAGGCTAATCTGGAGCGATTCGTTTACCTTCTGCATCAGTTCGTCGTCCAAATGGGTGATCTTGTCCGTGAGCCGTTGCTTGTCGATGGTGCGGATCTGTTCGAGAAGGATGACCGAATCCTTCTCGAGACCGTAGGGTTTCGCGGGGATCTCTACGTGGGTGGGCAATTTCGCCTTTTGGATCTGCGCCGTGATGGCCGCCACAATGACCGTCGGGCTGTATTTGTTGCCGATGTCATTCTGAATGATCAGTACCGGCCGAACGCCACCCTGTTCGGAACCGACCACCGGCGATAGGTTGGCATAGAAGACATCACCGCGCTTGACAATCACCCTCTTACCCCCCGCTGACCAACCGGTCCACCACGTGTTCCGCTTCCGCTTCGGCATAAATCGCTTCCTTGGCGATTCGGAGGTTGATGCTCGCCATCTCCTGGTATCCGCGCTTGAGTGACTCGCGAATTTGCCGCTTCTTCTGCTCGTGCAGGTACAACCTCATCGCCTGCCGGAACAGCTCACTGCGGCTCTTCTTTTCCCGCTTCACGACGCCGTCCACTTCTTGAAGCAGCGTGACCGGTAGGCTGACGACGATTCGCTTGTTCGCGGTTCGGGACAACCGCATGCACCTCCAGACCCCACTGCGATGTCCGGTATGCCCATCCCCGGGTACCCTCATCGTATCACGTTTCCGGGATCCACACAAAACAGGAAGACGCCTTCCTTTCGCCACGACGCCTCCTCACACCTCTCCCCCGCCCTCCACGTCAACAGATACGCGCGGCACGCGTTTGCCGATCAGAGTCAGCACCTCATACGAGATGGTGTTCATCTCGCGGGCAATTTCGTCGGCATCGATGCGTTCGGCGCCTTGCGTCCCGAGCAAGACCACCTCCTCGCCGACTTGTACGTCCCAGTGGCGCGGCACGGCCACCATCGTCTGGTCCATGCACACGCGACCGACGATGGGCGCGCGACGGCCACGAACCAGCACATGACCGCGGTTGGAGCGGAGCCGTGAAAAGCCGTCGGCGTACCCGACGGGGAGCGTCAGGATACGCAGATCTTCCGTCGTCCGGTACGTCGCCCCGTAGCTGATCGGGGTTCCCGGCGGCACGTCTTTGACATGGGCAACCCGCGTTTTCCACGTAAGGGCCGGCCGCAGGGGAACCTCGCCCGTCTTCACATGCACCGAAGGGTAGTAGCCATACAGGCTGATGCCGATGCGGACCAGACGATAGGCCCACCCGCGAAAACGCAAGGCCCCGGCGCTGTTCAAAAGGTGCAGCGGGGGAACGGGCAGGCCTTCCTGACTCATGCGCGTGACGAAACGGCGAAAACGGTCATGTTGCGCCACCGAAAAGGACGGATCGGCCTCGTCGGCACACGCCAGGTGGGAATAAAGCCCCTCCACGCGCAAAGCGGGAACCGCCAGCAGTTGCCGATACAGGTTAATGAGTTCCGCCTCGTCGCGCACGCCAAGACGTCCCATGCCGGTGTCCACTTTGAGGTGTACGGCCCCCCATCCCCGCCGCTCGGTCGCACGGGCCACCGCGGCCACCGTGTCGGCATCGAAGACGGTCACGGCGATCTTCCGGGCGAACGCTTCTTCAACATGCCGCCCCTCGGTCGGGCCCAGCACGAGAATGGGAGCGCCCAAACCGTTCTCACGAAGCTGGACAGCTTCGTCGAGGGTGGCCACCCCGAGCTGCGTGGCCCCCGCTTCCAAGGCGGCACGCGCCACCACCGGCGCGCCGTGGCCGTACCCGTCGGCCTTGACGACGGCCATGATCTCCACCTCAGGGGAAAATACGCGACGAAAGGCCCGAACATTGTGGCGAATGGCCGCGACATCCACTTCGCACCAAGTGGGACGATACGACATGCTTTCCCTCCCCTAGGGCCGCCGGACGTTTCGGCGAACAAGCTGCTCTTCCAGCACGTCAAGAAAGGCATCGGACACGGGAAGGGGCGTGCGCCGCCCGTCAATCCGGTAGATGAAGCGCAAGTCATACGCAGGCGCGATGGTCTCCAGGGGGATGACGCGCCGGGCGCGACGTGTCTCCACCACCAGTTCGTCCGGTGTAAGGACATATCGGGGTTGCCACCACCATTTCCAGAACAGGGGCGAAACGGCCAGCACCGCGATGGCGAGCCCAATCGCGCCGACCTTGAACGCCGTCGATCCGTACCCCACCACCTCGCCCAGGAGCACAAGACCGATCAGAAACGCCGCCGTTTCACCCCGCTTCATGACATGGTTTTTGCGGAGAAGCAAGAGGCGGTATGTCGGTCGCTCTTCCCGGAGAATGGCTCGCGGCGTCATGATCCTTCCCTCGCTGGTTTCGAGCGGACAACCCGTCGAGTGGCGCTGTGCCGTTCCGATCTCGTTTCTCTCCCCGTATCGTAACCACTGCCGGGACGGTCTGTCAACGCGCCCACCACCGCCATACAAAAGGCGGCAGGCCCCTCCTGCCGCACCAGCTGAGGACCGACGTCACTTGCCGGTGGCCCCAAACGTGGACATCGCCACGCGTACCATTTCGTCCAGCGGCAAATCGCCGGTCAGCATGTAATCCACACCGCCGTACGTCCAACGCAGCGTCCGCTTCTCCCCTTCGGACAGGACGGCAACGGTGAACCCGAGATCAATCGGCGTGCCGTATGGGAAACTGGCAGCAATGGCTTTGGGTCGCTCCTCCAAGAGATGGTAGGTGTACGTTCCCTTATACTTGAGCACCACCGTCTGACCGCCGTCAATCTCGGCCACATCCACCAGCGAGACGCCCTCCGGCTCATAGGTGGGAATGACCGCCGACAGGTTTTCCGCTGGTGCCGGCGTCGACGCGGGCACGCTGTCCAAAAGCGCGCCGGTCAGGTTGCGTTCCTTGTCAAACGCGTTTTCGTCAAAGGTAACACCCGCCCGGAAATCGCGGAACGCGACGCTGACCATCACATTGCCGTCGGCGTCCAGCACCTCGACCCGGTCCGGCGCCAGGTCTTTTCGCAGCCAGATCTTCTGGCGAACAAGGCTGCGGTTGGGGTAGTCGGCAACCACGTCAAACAGATAACGATCGCCGTCGGTGGCAAACTTGCGCTCCGCGTCGTCCACAATGCTCTGCACCAGGGATTCGTACAGATAGAAGACGCGTTGATTTTCAGGCCAGTCGCTGTCAAAGCGGAAAACCTTCTTGAGCTCCGGCGTCAGAACATAAACGCCCTCATCGTTGCGCAGAATGATCTGCGTGATCTTCCGCTCCGCATTGTGCAGGGAAATGCGGTAGTAATGGGGCTTTTGGTACCACACTTCCACGTCATAGGTTTGCGGGGTCTGCCCGGTGTGCAGCTGGAGGTTGGCACGCGCTTGGTAGCTGGTGAGCTCGTTGAGCTGGTCGTTCAGATCCTCGACGACATCGGCGGCGCTTTTGGTGCCACATCCCGCAAGCCCTAGCGTGGTGAGCAGCCCGATCAGCAAGATCACAATCAGACGCCGCATGGCTTCATCTCCCTTGTCTGGTTTCGACAAGAGAGGGCCCTGTGTCAATTTCCTGGGAAATATGTCTGGCGGATTGCCGACCCTTCGACAGCCAATTCCGCCATTGCCTCCGGCAGGCGCGCGATCACGTCGCGCGCCAGGGGAGCATGGGGAACCGGATCACCGGCCCTTTCCCCAGCCCGACCGTGCAGCCAGACACCGGTGAGCAGCGCGGCACGGACATCGGCGGTTTGCGCCACCAGTCCGGCCACGACGCCGGTCAGTACATCGCCGCTGCCGCCTTTCGCCAATGCGCTGGATCCCGTGGGATTGAGGTACAGCTGGCCATCGGGACAGGCCACGAGGGAATAGGCCCCTTTCAGCACCACGTATACGTGGTGTTCGCGGGCAAAGGCACGAGCCGTTTCAGGCCGCGCCGCCTCGGCCACCGTCTCCTCCCGTCCCAACAGCCGGCCCATTTCCCGCGGATGGGGTGTGACGATGGTCGGGGCTGCCCGGCGGCGAAGGAGGTGACGACTTTTGGCCAAAAAGGCCAGGGCATCGGCGTCAACCACAACCGGGCCCGGAAAGCCGAGGAGCAGGTGGGCCAGCCACGTTTCCCCTCCCGGCCATCGGCCCACGCCCGGCCCGACGGCCAGCACGGTGTACCGCCGGGGCCCCTCCTCTAGACACCGCCAGCTGTCCGGGGCGAAATGGCCGTCCTCGTCCGGCCACGCCCACACGAGAATCTCCGGGTCACGACCGGTGACGTACGGGGCGGCAGATGCCGGCACGGCCAAGGTAACCAAACCGGCGCCGCTGCGCAGGGCAGCCAGCGCCGCAAGCTGGGCGGCCCCGGGCATGGACCGGCTTCCTCCCACGACAAGGACGTGGCCGTGGGATCCCTTGTGCGAAAAGCGCGGCCGGGGCGGCCATCCGACCCGCGCGACATCGCGGGTGATGACGCGCGCCGCCACGCCGATCCGTTCGGCCAAGGCGGGAGGAATGCCAATGTCTGACACCACCAGGTCCCCGCGCAGGGCCGCAGCGGGAAACAAGAAATGGCCCCACTTGGGCGCACCAAAGGTAACGGTAACGTCAGCCCGAACCGCCTCCGGGGGCGCCTCTCCGGTGTCGGCGTTTACCCCGCTGGGCAGGTCAACGGAAACCACAATTCCCCGCCGCGGCCGGCAAGCGGCCAACACGGACAGGGCAGCCCCCACGCGTCCGCGCGGCGTTCCCCGAGCCCCGGTGCCCAACAGCGCATCCACCACAGCATCCGCCTCCCGAATCGCGTCCACCAGGGGCTCGGCACGCCCGTCCCAGACAACCACCTCGACCCCGGACCCTCGAAGGGCTCGCCACATGAGGACCGCATCGCCGCCAATCCGCCCCTCTTCCCCGGCCAACCAGACGGCCACGTCATAGCCGGCACCGGCCAGATGCCGTGCCGCCACAAACCCGTCGCCGCCGTTGGCCCCGTGTCCGCAGAGGACGAGCACGCGCCCCGGTGCGGCCACACGCTCCGCCACAACCCGCGCCACCGCCGCCCCCGCGCTCTCCATCAACACGGCGCTCGGCAATCCCGCCTCCTCCGTAAACACTTGCTCCATCAAACGCATCTCCTTTGCCGTGACCAAGTACACAGGTGTCCCTCCCGCTGCCCTACATGTGTATGTCCACGCAGCGCCCCGTATGCAGACGGGCTCCTATTCGTTTTTATACATGAAAAACCGGGACAGCGGCGTCCCGGTTTTCGGCCCAGCACAACCCATGCATCGTTACTGCATTTGTTGGCTTTGGCCTTGTTGGGAGGCTTGGTTTTGCTGGCGAACCTGCTGCACGTCCGTCGCGGAATACTGCGCGTCTTGGCTGTTGCCTTGAGCGGACGCTTGGTTTTGCTGACGGACGCGGTCAACGTTGGTGCCAGCCGGCGATTTTTTCGCCATGTCACTCACCTCCGCTCCTAGTGTGCACCCCCCTTCGGAAGGGCATACTGGTAATGGCTGTTTGCCCTCCGCGCCGCAAACGGCACACCTCGCGATCGCATGCGCCAAGGAACGGCAAAGCGGAGCATCGAAAGGGGGGAGCAAGCATGGCAGACGAACGCGCCGAGCGGGGCGGGCCATCGCTGAACGAGGGAGCCCGCCCGAACGAAACCGGTTCGCTGGGCGCGGAAGCCGCGCCGGCAAATTCCACCTCGGGGCCGCAGGCCAACCGTCGAGATCAAGGGGCGCCGACCCCGGCCGAACCCCAGGTGCACGCGGGTACCGACGGCCCATCGGCGGGCGAGGCGGCCGTTGAGGTAAACCGGTACGTGGACAACTGCGATATGGGATGGTGCTAAGAACGCCAACACCCCTGCCCGGTTTCCCCGGGCAGGGGTGCGCGTTGTCCGCGTCCACACGCAACGCGAGACGACGATCCCATTACTCTACCGTCACGCTCTTGGCCAGGTTGCGCGGCTTGTCGACATCCAGGCCGCGCGCCACCGCGGCATGGTACGCGAACAGCTGCAGCGGTACGACAGTCAGCACCGGCATCAAAAGCGGATCCGTCGGCGGGAGCAGGATCAGGTCATCCACCGTCTTGGCCAGCTCCGCCTCGCCGGCCATCCCCAGGGCAATGACGCGCGCCCCGCGGGCCTTTACTTCCGTGATGTTGCTGATCATTTTGTCCAGCAGGTCAGGCTGCGTGGCCAGGGCAACGACCGGTACGCCGTCTTCGATGAGCGCCAGGGTCCCGTGCTTCAGCTCTCCGGCGGCGTAAGCTTCAGAGTGGATGTAGGAGATCTCTTTCAACTTGAGCGAAGCTTCCAGCGCCACGGCGTAGTCGAGGCCGCGCCCGATGAAGAACAGGCTGGTAGCGGCGGCAATCGACTCGGCGTGCCCTTTCATCGTGTCGGCCAGCCCCAGCACCGCCTCGACCTTTTCGGGAAGCGCGGTTAGCGCGGCGATCAGACGCGCACGTTCGGCATCCGGCAGCGTTCCGCGAATCTGCGCCAGGTAGAGGGCAAAGAGGTACAACACAACCAGCTGTGCGGTGTACGCCTTCGTCGAGGCCACGGCAATTTCCGGTCCCGCCCAGGTGAACAGCACGTCATCGGCCTCGCGGGCCACCGAGCTGCCGACCACGTTGACGATGCCCAGCACCTTGGCCCCACGCCGCCGGCTTTCGCGCAGGGCAGCCAGCGTGTCAGCCGTCTCACCCGACTGGCTGATGACGATCACCAAGGTCGTTTCGGTCAGCAGCGGGTCGCGGTAACGGTACTCCGAGGCCACCTCGACGTCGACCGGCACGCGCGCCAGCCGTTCGATGACCGCCTTGCCGACCAGACCCGCGTGATAGGCCGTGCCGCAGGCGACGATGTGGATCTTCTCCACGGCCGCCAGCTCGGCCGCACGGAGTTTCAAGTCCGGGAACACCACGCGATCGCCCTCGATGCGACCGCTCAGCGTGTCGCGAATCGCCTTGGGCTGCTCGTGGATCTCTTTCAGCATGAAGTGGGCATAGCCTTCCTTCTCCGCCTGGGCCAGGTCCCACGTGACGCGGAACACGTCGCGTTTCACCGGCGTCCCGTCCGTTTTGGTAATCGTCACGCCGTCTTTCGTCAACACGGCCATCTCGCCGTTTTCCAGGATGTATACGTCGCGCGTGTGCTCCAGCAACGCGGGAATGTCCGAGGCGACGAATTGCTCGCCCTCTCCCACGCCGATGACCAGCGGGCTGGCCTGGCGCACGACGACCAGCTTGTCAGGCTCGTCGCGGC
>PKQU01000095.1 GCA_017577925.1 Bacillota bacterium | reverse complement strand
ATGCGGCAGACCTTGGCGACGCGGGGCGTACCCGCTGTGTTGGTCGAGGGGACGCCGCTGCGCCTCTTGGTCGGCGTGGCGCCGGACCGCGACAGCGCCCTCGGCCTGGCCACGGCCCTTCGCGCGCAGCACGTCGAAACGTATGTTCCGCGCGACGGGCTGGGGTGGTCGGCGGCCGAGGCGGGAGGACACGCCGGGTGGACGAACTTCCTGGAGGCGGGCGATCGGCTGTTTGATCGGCTGGCGCGCTTTCCATCGGATGCTCTCGCCGGCGCGAAGGATCGCCTGCCGCCCAAGGGCGAGATGGAGGCGATGCACCGCGCGCTCCTGCAGGCGGGCCAGCCGCTGGCGGTGGGTGACGGGCCGCGCGAGAAACGCGCCCGGGCGATGATGAACGCCCTGACGCAGGCGGTAACGGCGGTTCGCCAGTACGCCGCGAACCCTCATCCCGGATACCTGTGGCAAGCCGAACAGGGGCTGCTCCAGTATGCGGTTTTGCGGGCTGCGCCATCCTCGTAGCCCGGCTTGTTTTTTGGCGGGTGCTTTGCTAGACTAAATGTCGGCATCCCAGCCAATCGTTTACGTCGAGGAGCGATGCGCATGACGGTTACGACGAAACCGCTTGTTCTCGCTTCCGGTTCGCCTCGCCGGCGCGAGCTCCTCGCGCAGTTGGGCCTTTCCTTTGAGGTTTGTCCGAGCAATGTCGACGAAACGCTCGAATCGGGAATGTCGCCCGCTCAAGCGGTGGAGACACTTGCCCTTCGCAAAGCGCGCGCCGTGGCCGCCACCTGTTCTGAGGGCCTTGTCATTGGCTCGGACACCGTCGTCGTGCTTGACGGGGAAATGCTCGGCAAGCCGCGCGATGCCGAAGAGGCCGTGGCGATGCTCAAGCGGCTGGCCGGCCGCACGCATCGCGTGTACACGGGATTGGCGGTGATTGACGTCGCGACGGGCGACTGCCGTGTCGGGCACAGCGTCACGGCCGTGCAGATGGACGCGCTGACCGATGCGGAAATCCGCCGGTACGTGGCCACGGGCGAGCCGATGGACAAGGCCGGCGCCTATGCCATTCAGGGCATTGGGGCGACCCTGGTCACCCACATTGAGGGGGATTACTTTACCGTCGTCGGCTTGCCGCTGTATCTGTTGCGCCGGTTTCTGGGCGAAATGGGCGTTCACATCTTGTAGGCGATGGAACGCCCGCTTTTTCTATTTCGGAAACGAGAGGGGACGATCCGATGGACGGACCGCTCGCGCTTCGCGACTTGCCGGCCCATGAACGCCCGCGGGAGCGGATGCTGGCCGTGGGGGCGGAACAGCTGTCGGTGGCGGAACTGTTGGCCATTCTGCTGCGCACCGGGAACCGCGACGAGTCGGTGCTGGTCCTCGCCCAGCGCCTCCTGCAGCGGTTTGGCTCGCTTCGCGAACTGGCCGGCGCCCGCGTGGAAGAGCTGACGGCGGTGAAAGGGGTTGGGGTGGCCAAGGCCGTCCAGGTGAAAGCGGGGCTTGAGCTGGGGCGCAGACTCGCGCGGCTGGCTGCGGAAGAGAGGCTGGTTGTGCGCGGTCCGGGAGACGTGGCGTCGATTTTGATGGATGAATTGCGCTTTTTGCCGAACGAGCATTTTGTTTGCCTGTTTTTGAACACGAAAAACCACATCATCGGAAAGCAGACGGTGTTCGTCGGCACGCTCAACGCCACCGTTGTCCATCCGCGCGAGATTTTCCGCGAAGCGATTCGGCGTTCCAGCGCGGCGGTGATCCTCGCGCACAACCATCCGAGCGGCGACCCCCAGCCCAGCCCCGAGGATATCGTGCTTACCCGGCGGCTGGTCGAGGCCGGGGAACTCCTCGGCATTCCGGTGTTGGACCATATCGTCATTGGCGACAACCGGTTCGTGAGTTTGAAGGAAAAAGGTTACCTGTAAAGGAAGTGTAAACGCACCTAGGCACCGTCCAAGGGATCCAGTATAATAAAAACGATGTGTTCCCCGGCAACGTTCGGGGGTTTTCGTCTTGTAGCGACATGATTTGCCGTGTTGGCAAGCGAAAATGGGTTGGACGTGGATACGGAATGCTGGGTGAGTGAAGGGAGTTAACGGCAATGTTCGGTGGATTCGCACGCGATATGGGGATTGATTTGGGAACGGCCAATACGTTGGTGTACGTGAAGGGAAAAGGCATTGTTGTCCGGGAGCCCTCCGTGGTGGCCATTCGGACCGACACGGGGACCATCGAGGCGGTCGGAAACGCGGCCAAGAACATGATCGGCCGCACGCCGGGCAACATCGTCGCTGTTCGCCCGATGAAGGACGGTGTGATTGCCGACTTCGAGACGACGGCGACGATGCTGGAGTACTTCATCAAGCAGGCGCAAAAGACGCGCAGTATCCGCAAGCCCAACGTGATGGTTTGTGTCCCGTCCGGGGCCACGGCAGTGGAGAAGCGAGCGATCGAGGATGCCACGAAGCGGGCCGGGGCCAAGGAAGCCTTTACCATCGAGGAACCCTTTGCCGCGGCCATTGGGGCCGATCTGCCGGTATGGGAACCGACGGGGAGCATGGTGGTCGACATTGGCGGCGGGACGACGGAAGTGGCCATCATCTCGCTGGGCGGCATCGTGACGAGCAAGTCGATTCGCGTGGCCGGCGACGAGATGGATGAGGCCATCATCCAGTACATCAAACGTTCCTATAACTTGCTCATTGGCGAGCGCACCGCCGAGATTCTGAAGATGGAGATCGGTTCGGCGCTGAAACTGGAGCGCGACGAGAAGATGGAGATTCGCGGCCGTGACCTGGTGACCGGTCTGCCGAAGACGATTACCATCTCGTCCGCGGAGATCACCGAGGCGCTGGCCGACCCCGTGGGCGGCATCGTTGAGGTGGTGAAGGCGACGCTGGAGAAGTGTCCGCCGGAGCTGGCCGCCGACATCATGGACCGCGGCATCGTGCTGACGGGTGGCGGGGCGCTCTTGCGCAATTTGGACAAGCTTCTGTCCAAGGAGACGGGTATGCCCGTCCATGTGGCGGAGAACGCCCTTGACTGTGTGGCCATCGGCACGGGTCGCGCCCTGGAAAACCTTCACCTGCTTAAATCGAAGAAGGGCATTACGTTCCGTTCGGCTCGCCGGTAAGGAGGCGGGCCGATGTCGGATTTGTTCACGAGCAAACGGCTCATCCTCCTGCTTCTCGCCCTGATGCTGTTCTCGGCGCTGATCGGTTTCACTTCCAGTGAGCGAAAACCGACGGGGTGGCCCGTGGCGCTGGTGCAAGACGGCGTCGCCCTCTTTCAGTCGTGGTTCCACAAGCCCGCTCGTGTGGTTGCGGGCTTCTTTCAAGATCTCCGTGAATGGAAAATGCTGTATGATGAAAACCAGGCGTTGAAGGCCAACTTGGACCAGTATGCGCGCATGAGCGCGGAGCTGGCGCGGTTGCGCGAGGAAAACCAGCGCCTGCGCGCCATGCTCGACCTGCGCAGCACCCTCGACACCTTCCGCCTGTACGCGGCGGAGGTGATCGCTCGCAGTCCGGACCAGTGGAACCAGGTGCTCGTCATCAACAAGGGCGCGCGGGACGGCATTCGCCCAGACATGGCTGTCATTACGACGAAGGGGCTGATCGGGCGCGTTACCGACGTGACCCCCTTCACGGCGCGGGTGGCCCTCCTGACCGATCTGTCGCGCTCGGGACACGTGTCAGCGGTGGTTCAAGGGGAGGAAAGCCGCGTCTTCGGCGTGATCGATGCGTACGACGTGGATACAGGTTACCTTTTATTTCAAAAGATTCCTGTTGAAGCTCCCGTTCGGGAAGGTCAGCTGGTGGTCACGTCGGGGTTGGGCGGCGTCTTCCCCCGCGGTCTTGTGATCGGCACAGTGGTTGCCGTGGAGCCGGGTGACAACGGGCTGACGCAACGGGCCTACGTGAAACCGGCGGCCGACTTTGCCTACCTCGACGAGGTGTTTGTCGTCGAGCGCGGCGATGCGTTTCCCGAGGCGAATGCGCCGACGGGGCACAACGAGACCCGGCGGGAAGGGGGGCGGGTCCTGTGAAGGTGCGCCCGGCGCTCCTGGGGCTTCTTTTCCTCCTCGTGTTGGTGGAGAGCACGTGGTTACCCGCCTTTGCCCCGCAGCGCTTCGGCTCTCCCTTTTTGATGGCGTTCCGCTTTTCCTTTGTCGTCGTGCTCCTTATTGCCATCCTTTGCGGACGCCGGGTGGGCTTTTGGTTCGGGCTGGTCCTTGGTTTCCTGCATGACGTGCTGTACAGCGGTGTCATCGGTGTCTACGCGTTTGGCATGGGGCTTACGGCGTATCTGGCCGGATACGCCTTTTTGTTCTTCCACCGCAGCTTCCTTGTTGTGGGCGCGGTCCTCCTCGGGGTGCTGATCGTTTTCGAGCTGATCGTCTTTGGGTTTTACCGCCTGTTCGTGTGGACGGCAGCTCCCCTGCAGACGTTTTGGCTGCACTACCTGGTCCCGACCGTTGCCGTCAATTTGCTGTTCGGCCTGCTGGCCTACCGCCCTCTGTTGCGGCTGATCGGGAGGGATGCCGAAGATGGAGAGGGAACTTGAACGGCGCGAGCAGCCGTCTGAAGAGCAAAGACCGCTTCTCTCGCGCATCAACCGGCGGTTCAACATCCTCTTTTTTGTTGCCTTCCTCTTTTTTGCCGCCCTCGTGCTACGCCTGGCTATTGTTCAGTTGGTGCACGGGGAGCAGTATGCCCGTGAGGCGGAAGCCAACTCGATGAAGCGCATCCCCATCACCGCGCCGCGCGGCTGGATTGTGGACCGCAACGGAGAGGTGCTCGTCAACAATGAGCCGGTCTACACGGTGACGTTTCTGGAGAGCGAGGGGCAGCGCATCGACTACGACGAGGTCGCCGACCGTCTGGCCCGCCTCCTCGACAGCGACGTGGACGACCCGGCCAAGGTGCCCCTTTCCGAGGTGAAGGAGCGGCTTTCGAAAATGGAGAAGTACCGCGACCAGCCGCTCCCGACGGACGAGGCCGCTTTGCGCCACCTGCTGGAAAAGGAGACCATTCTCGAGGCGATGCGCTCTGGGTACCGGTTTATGCCCCACCGGATCAAGGAAGGGCTTAGCGTGGAAGAGGTGGCCCGCGTGTCGGAGAACCTTGACCGGCTGCCTGGCGTGCGTTTGGTGGTGGAGTCGAAGCGCAACTATAAGCGCGGCGCCTTTTTGACCCATGTGCTCGGTTATACCAAGCCGATCGACGCGAAGAACAAGGAGTATTACCTTGCCCGGGGCTATCAGATTGACGACAAGGTGGGCACTTCCGGGCTGGAGGCGTACTATGAGACCCAGCTCCACGGACAGGACGGCGTGATGGAGGTAAAGGTCGACAAGAACGGCCGCACTGTCGAGATGCGAGAAGTGGCGCCCCCCAAGCGTGGCCATGACCTCGTGCTGACCATCGACGCCCGCTTTCAGGATGCGGTGGAGCGCATTCTGGAGGAAGAAGTGAAACGCCTGCGGAAAAAAGGGGCCGATAAGGCCGACAAGGCCATTGCTATCGCCATGAACCCCAATACGGGCGAAATTTTGGCCATGGCTACCTATCCCGATTACGACCTCAATCTGTACAACTTGAGTGGGAAGGAATTTTCCGAAGCATGGAAAACGCACATCAAAGGGCGCGAGCGTAATGAGGCGGTGTACGGCACCTTTTCACCCGGATCCACCATCAAGCCCGCCACTGTGCTGCTCGGCCTCCAAAAGGGCCTGGTTTCTCCCAACGAGACGGTCTATTGCCGCGGGGTGATGATGATCGGCAACCGGGCGTTCCGTGACTTCCAAAGCCGTGCCCACGGTGCCGTCAACGCGCGCACGGCGCTGCAGAAGTCGTGCAACACCTACATGTACGAAATGGCCCTTCGGCTGGCGCGCACCCAGACCCATTACAAGGACGCCTTTCCGGAAATGGATACCTTTTATGCCCAGTTTGGGCTGGGGGTGCGGACGGGCATCGATCTGCCGGGCGAGAACATGGGGTGGCGGTCCACCTACACGGAGCTGGGGAACCTTGCCCACTATGCCATCGGCCAGTACCACGCGTACACCCCGATCCAGCTCCTGCAGTACGTCAGCACGATCGCCAACGGCGGCTATCGCATGCGCCCGTACTTGGTGAAGGAGATTCGCGGGGAAAGCGAGCAAACGGAAGGGCTTGGCCCGGTGCTGATGGCCCGCAAGCCGGAGGTGTTGGGCCGCGTGGAGGTTGATCCTCAGTACCTGCAGGTGGTCCGGGAGGGGATGCGGCTGGCGACCCAAAAAGGCGGGACGGCTGCCGGTGCCTTTGCCGGGTTTCCCGTTCCCGTTGGCGTCAAGACGGGGACGGTGCAGGTTGACACGAAACGCGGCATCGACAACGCGCTGATGATCGGGTTTGCGCCCTTCGACAAGCCGGAAATTGCCTTTGTTGTGATCGTCACGGACGTGCCGAAGGGCTATACCGGGGGGAGTGCCGCCGGTCCGATCGCCCGCCGCATGCTGGAGGCGTACTTCAACCTCGGCGCGCCGGCCACACCGTCGAGCCCGGGAGAATCTGCCGCTCCTGCTGCAGCGGGGGAGGAAAACGCCTCCGCCATGCCGAAGAGATAGACGACGGGGTGACCGGCCATGGAGACGACCAAGCACCGCGTAACAATCAAAGGAACCAAGGACGGCTTGCAGTTTTATTTGGACGACGACTGTCCCTTTGACGAAGTCGTCAACGAACTACGGGAAAAAATTGTGGGCACGCCGCACAAACAGCTTTTGCGCGGCCCGGTGATTGACGTCACGGTGCACGTGGGTTACCGCCACCTTCGCCCGGAGCAGGCCGATCAGCTGCGCAACGTGATCCATCTGCAGGACAACTTTCGTCTGAAGGGCATCCATTCGGAAGTGGTCACCCGGGAGGAGGCCGAGCGCATGGCGCGCCGGCAAGCCCTGCGCGTTGTCACGCGTTCCGTGCGCTCGGGTCAGGTGCTCGTACACGACGGCGACCTCCTCTTGTTGGGCGACGTCAACCCGGGCGGCAGCGTGGTGTGTACGGGCAACATCTTCATCCTGGGGCGGCTTTTGGGCATGGCCCACGCCGGCAGCGCGGGGAATCGGCAGGCCATCATCACCGCGGCCGTGTTCCAGCCGACGCAGCTGCGCATTGCCAACTGCATCAGCCGCGCGCCGGACCAGTGGACCGATGCGGGAGAAGGCATGGAGTTTGCCTATCTTGACGAGGACAACCGCATTCTGGTCGACAACATCCGCCGGCTCCACGACGTGCGGCCGCACTTTCAACCCTGGTGGTTTGATACGGTTGAGCGCTAAAGGGGGAACGGGGGCGTGGGAGTAGCCATTGTCATAACCTCGGGCAAAGGTGGTGTGGGGAAGACCACGACCACGGCCAACCTGGGTACCGCGTTGGCCATGCTTGACAAGAAAGTTTGCCTGGTGGACACGGACATTGGGTTGCGCAACCTTGACCTCGTTTTGGGACTCGAAAACCGCATCCTGTATGATTTGGTCGACGTGGTGGAAGGGCGGTGTAAGCTCCAGACGGCGCTAATTCCCGACAAGCGCCTCGAGGGCAAGCTGGTCCTGCTCCCTGCTGCGCAGACGAAGGACAAATCGGCTGTCTCACCCGAGCAGATGGCGCAGCTTGTGAAGGAGCAGCTGAAGTCCGATTATGACTATGTGCTCATCGACTGCCCGGCCGGAATCGAGCAGGGGTTTCGCAATGCCATTGCCGGCGCGGATCGCGCCGTTGTCGTCACGACACCGGACAGCACTGCGGTGCGCGATGCCGATCGGATCATCGGCATCTTGGAAAAGGAGGCGAACGTGTCGCCATC
>PKQU01000094.1 GCA_017577925.1 Bacillota bacterium | reverse complement strand
ATCGGCCGCATCGGCTGCGCTGCTTCCGTTTTCAAGGAACCGTCTCCGTCACCGCATTACGCGACGACGTCCCCATTACTTAAAATATCATACTCAAACACGAAGGTCAAGACATAAATTTAGGTTTATTGTGGGTGGTTTGTTTCTTTCACAACACGACACACATCTATGGTTTTATCACAACCCTAGCATGACTGTCAAGAGGATGCGAACACATGGGGAGAACATCCCAACCGGGCCGTCCACCCGATGCACACACGAGAAAGCGCGAACGGGCTAGCCCCGTTCGCGCATCAACGGGAACAGCAGCACATCGCGAATGGACGGGGAATCGGTAAGCAGCATGACCAACCGGTCGATGCCGATGCCAAGCCCTCCGGTGGGCGGCATGCCGTATTCCAGCGCCTCGAGAAAATCCTCGTCCATCATGTGCGCCTCCTCGTTCCCCGCCTCACGCTCGCGCAGCTGGGCCTCAAAGCGCTCGCGCTGGTCGATGGGATCGTTCAGCTCGGAGAAGGCATTGGCATGCTCGCGCCCAACGATAAAGAGCTCAAAGCGATCGGTAAAGCGCGGATCGGCGGCATTCTTCTTCGCCAGCGGGGAGATCTCCACCGGATGGCCGTACACAAAGGTCGGCTGGATGAGCTTGTCCTCCACCTTTTGCTCAAAGAACTCGTTGACGATATGCCCGAAGGTCATGTTCGGCTGCACCTCGACGCCGTAAGCCCGGGCCAGCTCATGCGCCTCGGCGTCGGTCATCGGGCGGCTGAAGTCGACGCCGACATGCTCCTTGATCAGGTCAACCATCGACGCGCGTCGCCACGGCGGCGTCAGGTCGACGGTGTGGCCCTGGTAGGGGATCACCGTCGTGCCCAGCACCGTGTCGGCCACATAGGCGATCATCTGCTCCGTTAGCGCCATCATGTCGTGGTAGTCGGCGTAGGCCTCGTACAGCTCAAGCATGGTGAATTCGGGGTTGTGCTTGGTTGAGATCCCCTCGTTCCGGTAGACGCGGCCGATCTCGTACACCTTTTCCATCCCGCCCACGATGAGCCGCTTCAGGTGCAGCTCGAGGGCAATGCGCAAATACAGGTCCATGTCCAGGGCGTTGTGGTGGGTGATAAACGGCCGCGCCGCGGCCCCGCCGGCCACGGTGTGCATCGTCGGGGTTTCCACCTCATAAAAACCGCGGTCATCGAGGAAGCGGCGAATGGCCTGGATGACCTTCGTGCGGATCTCGAAGGTGCGCTGCACCTCCGGGTTCATAATCAGGTCGAGGTACCGCTTGCGATACCGGACCTCGATGTCTTTCAGCCCGTGGAACTTCTCCGGAAGCGGACGCAGGGATTTGGTTAGGAGGACAAACTCGCGGGCACGAACCGTCGTCTCCCCTCTGTTCGTCTTAAACACGGTGCCCTTTACGCCGACAATGTCGCCGATGTCGCACATCTCAAAGAGGGAGAAGGTCTCGTCTCCCACGTCATCCAGCTTGACGTAGATCTGGATGCGTCCGGTGCGGTCCTGCACATGGCCGAAACCGGCCTTCCCGTGACCGCGTTTGGCCATCAGTCGGCCGGCGATGACCACTTCCGGTTCCCGCGCCTCCAGCTCCTCCTTGGTCAGCCCGCCATACGCCTCGAGAATCCCTTGGGCATGGTGCGTGCGGACAAACTTGCCACCAAACGGGTCAATTCCCTTTTGCCGCAGAATCTCGAGTTTCTCGCGGCGCACCCGCAAAAGTTCGCTGCGCTCGGTGTCTGTCGCCATTCTCGCGTTCCACTCCTCCCGTTACGGAAAACGACGCGAGCCGCTCCTCGGTAACCCGAACCGGGGCGGATTGCTCGCGTCTTCCCTCGCGTCTTCTGCAGATCACTTTTTGATGTCCACAATCTCGTACTGGATGGTGCCCGCCGGCACCTGCACTTCCACGATGGCCCCCTTCGGTTTCCCCAAGAGGGCCTTGCCTACGGGCGACTCGTTGGAAATCCTGTTGGCCATCGGATCGGATTCCGCCGAGCCGACGATGGTGTATTCGACGATCTCGTCAAATTCGAGATCGCGCAATTTCACCGTCGAGCCGATCGTCACAACGTCGGTACCCACGTCGTCACTCTGGATCACGCGGGCGTTGCGCAGCATTTTTTCCAGGGTGATGATGCGCCCTTCAATGAAAGCTTGCTCATTCTTGGCATTCTCATATTCGGAATTTTCACTGAGGTCACCGTAGCTGATGGCGGTTTTGATCCGTTCGGCCACCTCGCGCCGTTTGACCGACTTGAGGTACTCCAGCTCCTCCTCCAGTTTTTTCAGCCCGTCAGGCGTTAGGATCACTTCTTTTTCGGACATCGGACCATTCCCCCGTTGCGTGAAGAATTCCCATAGAATTATATGATACGGCGGCAAAGGCCATTCGGTTCGCGGCGCCGCTCTGCGCCGCCCCCACCCACCCACGCTTCACACATGCTTCCTGCCGATGCGGATGTTCCCAATCCTGACGAGAAGCATGGTCGTATTATAAGGAAATCCGTCCCCGCTGTCAACGAATAGCCTTATGCAACGGGGACGGGTTCTCCCGCATCCTGCTGCTGTTCTAGCGATTCGACGTAGGCAAGGAGCACACGGGCCATGCCCTCGCGCGTCTCCTGCTGGTTGACGAGATCCTTCACCTTTGCCGCGCCGGGCAGCCCCTTCAGGTACCATGCGGCGTGCTTGCGCATCTCGCGCACGCCGACCGTCTCCCCCTTCAACTGGATCAGGCGATCCATGTGCAGGAGCGCTATCTCCACCTTCTCGCGCGGCGTGGGTTCGGGCAACAGTTCCCCCGTCTTGAGGTAATGGACGGTGCGATACAGCATCCACGGGTTCCCCAAGGCCGCACGGCCGATCATCACGCCGTCGCAGCCAGTGGTGTCCAGCATGCGCTTGGCGTCCTCCGGCGTCTTGACGTCGCCGTTGCCGATCACGGGAATGCGCACCGCCTCTTTCACCTGGCGGATGTAATCCCAGTTGGCTTTCCCCGTGTACATCTGTTTGCGCGTCCGGCCGTGAACGGTGACCGCCGCGCCGCCCCCGGCCTCGACAGCCTTGGCGTTGTCGACCACGTAGATGTGGTCCTCGTCCCAGCCGATGCGCATCTTCACCGTGACCGGCTTGCGGACCACCCGGGTGATGCTGCGGATCAGGTCCTCGATCCGCTCCGGATACAGCAGCCACTTGGCCCCGGCATCGCAATTGACAACCTTGGGCACCGGACAGCCCATGTTGATGTCGATGATGTCGGCGTTGGTGTAGCGGTCGACGTATTTGGCCGCTTCGACCAACGTTTCCTTGTCCCCGCCGAAAATTTGCAGGGAAAGGGGCCGTTCCCGCTCATCAACATACAGCATCTGCAACGTCTTCCGGTTGCCATAAAGAATGCCCTTGTCGCTCACCATCTCGGCGCAAACCAGTCCGCAGCCAAACTCCTTGGCGATGAGGCGGAAGGCGGGATTGCAGACTCCGGCCATGGGCGCCAACACCACATTGTTTTCCACTTCCACGTTGCCGATGCGGAGCGTCATGGCGGAATCCCTCCTTTCCCCGCTGTTCCTCATCATTTTACCGACAAGCGGCATCCCTCGCAAGCAGCCGCCTGCCCCTACTTCCTTCCACCGCCGACGAGCTCCTCCACGGGGACCTGCAGCACGTCGGCGATGGCGCGCAGAAGCGCGGAGGACGGCTGGCGCATGCCGCGTTCGACCGCCCCGAGTACGGCAACGGAGATCCCGAGCCGCTCGGCCAATTCCTTCTGTGTCATCCCCTTCAGCTTTCGATAGGCGCGGATGCGGTTCCCGAAGCGCTGGGTTTCCATCGTCTCACCCCTTTCGTCCCCACGAGGCCGACCCACTCGCGCACGCATCGCCCCGTCCCGGGAATGACGAGATCCGGGGCGATGTCGGCCAAGGGCACGAGGACAAAGGCCCGTTCCGTCATCCGCGGGTGCGGCACATGCAGGCGCTCCGTGGCGATCTGCGCATCGCCATAGAGGAGCAGGTCGAGATCCAGGGTCCGCGGCCCCCAGCGAATGCGCCGCCTGCGGCCAAAACGGCGCTCGATGGCAAGAAGGAGGGCCAGGAGATCATCGGGCGCCAGGTCGGTCTCCAGTTCGGCCACTTGGTTGAGAAACGGCGGCTGGTCGGTGACCCCCACGGGATCGGTCTCGTAAAGGGGGGAGACGCGCAACACGCGCACGCCCGGCGCATCCGCCAGCGCCGCCAGCGCGCCGCGCAAGGCCGCCTCCCGGTTGCCGAGGTTGGCCCCCAGGCCCACGTATGCCGTCTGCCCACGCCTCGTCACGCTAGGATCGCCTCCCGCGTACGATGGCATCGGCCATACGGCAAGCGCGAACATTGGCCTTCACGTCGTGGACGCGGACGAGGTCAACCCCTTGGGCAATGCCGAGAACAACGGTGGCGATCGTCCCTTCCACGCGCTCGTCGACTGGCAGGTCGAGGGTAAGGCCGATCAGCGATTTGCGCGACGTGCCGAGCAGCACTGGATAGCCGAGGGCCACGATGGCATCGAGGTGGCGCATCACCTCAAGGTTCTGCTCGTAGGTCTTGGCAAAGCCGATCCCGGGATCAAGGATGATGCGCTCGTCGGGAATGCCCGCCGCACGGGCAAGGGCAATGCTTTCGCGCAAGTCGGCCACGATATCGGCCATCAGGTTGCGGTAATGCCGGTCGTGCCGGTTGTGCATGAGAATCACCGGCGCCCCGTATTCCGCCGCGACGCGGGCCATGTCCGGATCGGCCTTCAGCCCCCACACATCGTTGATGAGGTGTGCCCCGGCCTCGAGGGCCTGGCGGGCCACTTCCGCCTTGTAGGTGTCGACGGAGATGGGCACGTCCACCTCCCGGGCGACGCGCTCGACGACGGGGATCACCCGCTCGAGTTCCTCCTCCAGGGAGAGCGGCACGGCGCCGGGCCGCGTCGATTCCCCACCGATGTCGATCATGTCGGCCCCCTCTTCCACCATCTCCACGGCGCGCCGGACGGCCGCATCGAGGCGGTTGTAGCGCCCGCCGTCGGAGAAGGAATCCGGGGTCACATTAAGGATCCCCATCACCAACGTCCGCTCGCCAAAGACCAGGGTTTTGCCGCGCGCCTCTATGCGGCGCACGGCAGACGACAAGGTCCGCAGTTGCTGCATCATGGCTCGTGCCTCGCTTTCGTCCATCCGATGGATTACAGAATGTCCGCCACCGACCGCAGGCCTTGTCGGGCCAGCTCGTAGTACTCGAGAGCAAGCGGCGCGTGCATGGTCCCGGGCAGGCCCGCACCGGTCGTCCGGCGATGGCGCAAATGGGAACCAGCTCTTGAACAGCGTTGGTCACAAACACTTCATCGGCCTCGACCAGCTCCTCGGGCCACACGTCCCGCTCAACGGGCACAAGGCCCACCTGCAGCGCGAGGGCCAGTACGAAGCGGCGCGTCACACCGGGTAGGATGCCCGCCGAGAGGGCCGGGGTGACCAGCTCGTTGCCCCGCACGAGAAAGACGTTGCTGACGATTCCCTCGGCCACCCGTCCGTCGGTCGTCCGCATCAGCCCTTCGGCATCCCCTTCGCCCAGCTCGCGCCGCGCCAGCAGGTTATTGAGGAAGCTGTGCGCCTTGTACCGCTCGTGCCCCTTCGGTCCGTTGCGCGCGAGGGCCACCGTAACCAGGGGGCGCCCCCGCTCCTGCCACGCGGCAAGGGCGGCGGGAAGGGGACGAGCAAACAGCAGCGTCACCGGGTGCTCGTAGGAAGCGGCAGTCAACCCCATAGGTGCGCAGCGTCTCGAAGAAGGCGGCGCCGTATAGAAAGCCGTGGTCGAGGGGCGAGATGCGCACCGCTCCAACCGATTTCAGGGTACCGTCAACCCACACGATCACGTGCTACACGCCCTCCGCGCCCGGCATAGGTGTCGAGGAAGTTGCGCAGCAGCGTCATGCCGCAGTCGGTGAGGATCGACTCGGGGTGAAACTGCACCCCTTCGATGGGCAGCGTCCGGTGGCGCAACCCCATCAGCTCCCCTTCCGCCGTGCGGGCGCTCACCTCAAATTCCGCCGGCAGGCTCTCCTCCTCGACGATGAGCGAGTGATAGCGGGTGGCCACAAAGGGCGAAGGAAGACCCCTATACAGGGTCTTGCCGTCGTGAAAAATTTCCGACGTCTTGCCGTGCATCAGGCGTCGGGCGCGCACCACACGGCCGCCGAAGGCTTGGGCGATGGCCTGATGGCCGAGACAGACGCCGAGGATCGGCACCCTGCCGGCAAAGTGGCGGATCATGGCCAGGCTCACGCCAGCCTCGTCCGGTGTGCACGGCCCGGGGGAAATGACTAGGTACCGGGGAGCGAGGCGCTCGGCTTCCTCAGGGGTAATGGCGTCGTTGCGATACACCCGCACATCGGCCCCCAAAACCCCGAAGTACTGCACCAGGTTGTACGTGAACGAATCATAATTGTCGATAACGAGAACCATCCCTTCATCCTCCTCTCGAGCTCACCTCGGCTCGGCTCTCCTCAACGGACTGCCACAGCGCCTGCGCCTTGTTCACGCATTCTTCGTACTCGGCAGCGGGCTGCGAGTCGATGACATGCCCACCCCGGCCTGCACGTGAGCCCATCCGTCCCTGGCTACCAGCGTGCGAATGACAATGTTGAGGGTCATGTCGCCTTGGTAACCAAACCAGCCGATCGACCCGGTGTACGGACCGCGGCGGACCGGCTCCAGCTCCTCGATGATCTCCATCGTCCGCACTTTCGGCGCACCGGTGATCGTCCCCCGGGAAACACGGCGAGCCGCAAACGATTTCAAGATCGGGAAAACGATCGGAACGCGATCGAAACGGCCGGCGCTGGCCGAAACGGTGGATTCGTCCACGAGCAGCACGCCGCTCTCACACTCCATCCGGTCTTACCAGTAGTATGCCGGAAGACCGCAAGCGGCGCAACGGCCCCGCAACGGGGGGAAGGGGAAACGGGAGGCGAACACCACAGCACAAACGATGAATACGCGACAGAAAAAGGGCGTCCGCCACGCGTGCGGACGCCGGAGGGACCGCTTATTCTTCCTCGAACTGGAACATGAGCGTGCTGAGGTAGCGCTCGCCGTTGGACGGGGAGACCGTCACCACGTTTTTCCCTTTGCCCAGTTCGCGGGCCACCTTGAGGGCGGCGAACACGTTGGCCCCTGTCGAGATGCCACCGAGGATCCCCTCTTCCTTGGCCAGGCGACGCCCCGTCTCGAAGGCCTCCTCGTTCTTGACGGTGATCACCCCGTCATAAATCTCCGTGTTCAGGATCTCCGGAACGAAGCCGGGGCCAATGCCCTGGATCTTGTGCGGACCCGGCTTGCCGCCCGAGAGAACAGGCGAGTCGGCCGGTTCCACGGCGTAGATCTTCAGGTGCGGATATTTTTCCTTCAGCACTTCGCCCGCACCGGTGAGCGTCCCGCCGGTGCCCACGCCGACCACCAGGGCGTCGATGCCGCCGATCTGCTCGGCCTGCTCGAGCAGCTCCCGCCCCGTCGTTTCGCGGTGCACCTTGGGGTTGGCCGGGTTTTTGAACTGTTGCGGCATGAAATAGTTCGGGTTTTCGGCCACCAACTCTTCCGCCTTGCGCACGGCGCCGCGCATCCCTTCCGCCCCCGGCGTGAGCACCAGTTCGGCCCCATAGGCGCGCAGCAGCTTGCGGCGCTCTAGGCTCATTGTATCCGGCATGACAAGGATAGCCTTGTACCCTTTGGCCGCCGCCACCATGGCCAAGCCGATCCCCGTGTTGCCGCTGGTCGGCTCGACGATCACGTCACCCGGTTTCAGCCGGCCCGCTTTTTCGGCTTCCTCGATCATCGACCACGCGATCCGGTCCTTCACGCTGCCCCCGGGGTTAAACCATTCCAGCTTCACATAAACG
>PKQU01000093.1 GCA_017577925.1 Bacillota bacterium | reverse complement strand
AGGAGGGCCTCCATCGGGTCGGCCACGCGAAAAACCGGGGGAAGCCCCAGTGCGTCCGCGTGGCGCTCGACCACGTCCAGGCAAAAGGCGTGGATCGTCGTGATGGCCGCCCGGGGCAACAGGGCCAACTGACGGCGCAAGTGGCGCGACGTCGGGTTGGCGGCAAGGAGCGCCTCCAGGCGCGACGCGATACGGTCGCGCATCTCCGCCGCCGCGGCGTTGGAAAAGGTGACCACGAGCAGGCGGTCCACGTCAACGGGGTCCGCCTCGTCGGCCAGCCGGCGCACCACCCGCTCGGTGAGCACCGCCGTCTTCCCCGAACCGGCCGCGGCCGTCACCAGCACATTTTCGCCGCGGAGGCAAATGGCCTGCCACTGTTCATCGGTCCACGTGCTGCCCTCCGGCTTGGGGGGCACGGTGTGCATCCCCTTCCCTCCCCTCTTTGCTCATGAGCTGCCAGGCCGTTTCTCCGCCCACGTCGGGCAACAGGCGCACGCGCGGGGCGTCAATCAGCGCGTCAAACTGGCACACCGGCCGGTACGGACAGCGGGCGCACGCCCGCTGTCCCTTGAGCTGGTACGGGGCGATGGCCACCGTGCCGCCGGCCATTTCCTCCGCAAGGCGGGTCACCTTGGTCCGCACAAACCGGCGCAGCACGGCCCATTGGTCCGCGGTGAGAACGGTATCGGTGCCGCGGCCGCTAATGGTGCCGTCCTTTTTGCGGTAACCCGGGACCACATCGGAGTACCCGCCGGCCCACTGCCCGTCCAGCAGGTCCGCTGCTTCCGCGTCGGCGGTCACAAACCCGCGCAGCCGGAACGCCCGCAAGCGCAGGCGGTCTCGTTCGGTCTCGTCTTGCGCCATCGCGCCGTCGACGAGGGGACGATGGGGATGGAAGAGGAACATCCCGGCAGGCACGGCTTCCCGCCCTTCCCCTTCGGCAGCGGCCAGTGCCACTTCGAGATACAGCGGGAGCTGCAGGGCCAGGCCGTGAACAACTTGGGCCAGTGTTACCGCCGCCGCGCCCGTCTTGTAGTCGATGACCTGCACGTACCGCTTGCCCCCAACGTCGGCAACATCGACGCGATCGATGCGCCCAACCAGCTCGACCGCGGTCCCATCCGCCAGCATCACGCGCAAGCCCGGTAGCGACCGGCCCGCGCCAAAGGCCGCCTCCAAGGCCACCGGCCGAAACGCGCTCCGGCGCCCCTGTTCGGCCAAGGCCGACAGGCTGTCCGCCACCACGCGCGTCAGCACCCGCAATTGGTGGCCCAGGCGGTGCGTGCGAACGCGCGCGGCCACGCCCACCTCCCGGGCGGCCAGGGCCACCGCCTCTGCGGCCAGGCTCCGGCAGGTTCCGGTATCTGCCACCGCCCATCCCCCACGCCCCCACAGCTGCTCCACGGCAATGCGCAAGGCGGCGTGCAGCAGGGTCCCCATGTCGGCGGCCTCCAACCGGGCCAGACGCCGCGGCTCCAGGCGAAGGGCATACGCCGCAAAATGGCGGAAGGGGCAGGCGGCGAAGGCCTCGAGACGGCTGGCGCTCACCGACAGAACCGGTCCGTAGAGGGCGCGACGCGTCTCTTCCGCCAGGGGCCCCTCTTCGTTGCGGTGCACCGCCGCCCGGGCTACCGCGCGCACGCGGCCTTCCCACGTGGGATGGGCCACCAGCCAGTTGTAGGCATCCCACCACACGGCATCGACGGGCTGCCCGTCTTGCGCCCGGCGCAGCTGAACGGCCAGGCCGCGCAGTGCCGCCGACGGACGCCACAGGAAGTCCCCGGCCTCCCCGCCCGGTGTGCCGGCCGTCGGGGACGCGTCCGGCACGGCCGCTTCGGCCAGGCGGGGAAAAAGGGTCCGGATCCGCTTGACCACCGCTGCCGGCTGGAGCGCGTTCCCTGCCTCGTCGGCCAACGCGAAGCTGAGGTACAGGCGGTGGGACGCCGACGCCAGCGCCTCGTACACCGCAAGCTGGGCCTCCACAAGGCGCCGGTAGACGGACGGGGCCAACACCACGCCGCGCGCGCGCAGCCGCTCGTACTCCTCATCCGCCAGCAGGCCGCGGACATGCCCATGGGGCTCCAGCATCCCCTCGTTGAGGCCGAGAAAAAGGACGCACCTGACGTTGGAGACGCGGGAACGGTCAAATCGGCCGCACAGCACCTGGTCGCGCGACGGCGGGATGCGGCGGACCGTTGCGCTTTCCAGACACGCCACGAAGAGACGGACAACCGGCAGCGCGCCGAGGCGAAGGCTGCCCATCAGGGCGACAAGCTGGTCGAGCAGGCGCACCGCCGCCTCCCAGGCATCGGCGTGCTCCAGAGCCTCGTCCAGGTCGCCGCTCGCCTCGGCCTCCGCCGCCCACCGGGCCAGGTGATCCGGAACGCCGGAGGCCTCGAGAAACCGTAAGATGGCTGCGGCCACATCGCGCACCGTGGTGGCCGCCGAAAGGGCTTCCTCCCAGACCCGCAGGGGGGCGGTGAGCCGGCGGCGCAGGTCGTCGAGTTCGGGGTCGGCACCCAGCTCCGGCCACGACTCGGCCACCGTCCACGCGCGCCCCTCAATGCCGTGGGCTAGGCAGACATTCTCCAGGCGTGCCACCTGCTCACGAAGGGTCGAGATGTTCCCCGCCTCACGCGGGGGAAACAACAGGTCCGTTTTCAGACAGCGGAAGACGGCCTCGTGGGCCCACTCCTGGGCCACGACATCCGCCGCCGCCCGCAGCAGCTCCACGAGGGGATGATGGCGCAACGCCTTTTGCCCGTCCAAAAAGACGGGGATCCCATAGTCGGCGAACACGCGCGCCAGGTGCGGGAAATAGGCCTCCTCGTCACTCACCAGCACCGCCACGTCCCGCCAGCGGTACCCTTCCTCGCGCACCAGGCGCAGGATTTCCCGCGCCGCCTTCTCCACCTCGGCCTGGCGGTTTGCCGCCGCCCAGAGCCGAATGTTGCGCGGAACGTCGGAGTAGGGTGACGCCGGCCAGCCCTCAAAGGCTTGCGCCAGGTGGGCCAGGTCGTCGCGCCGGGCAAAGCGGGGCAACCGCCGGCCCTGGGGCAGCGCAACCACCTCGACCGGAACGCCGCGCCGCTCCGCCAGCGCGCACAGCGCGTGCGCCGTTTCCCGCACAGGGGCAAACACATCCAGCTCATCCGCCTCCGCCTCGTCGTCCAGACCGCGCGGATCCAGGCACAGCGCCACCGTCACGCCGCGGCTATGGGAAATGAGCCCTTCCAGGACGGCCCATTCGTGGGGGGCAAAGGCGGCAAAGCCGTCCACCCACACTTCGGCTTCGCGCACCACGGCGGCTTCCCCGAGGCGCCGGGCACACCGCCACAAAGCATCTTCCGGCAGCTCATACGCTGCGGCAAGCAACCGCTCCACTTCCCCAAACAGACGTGCCAGTGCGTCCAGCTTGCCGGCCAGGCGCGCCTCCGCTTCATCACCGCCCTCCCGCATCGCCCGCGCCTCCTGCGCCAGTCGCTCCGGCGCGATACCCGATCGGCGGCATTCGCGGTACAAGGAAGCCAGCCGCGTGATCAACGCGGGGTGATCTGCCAGACGCCCCAGGGATCCGAGGGCGTCGCGGGACGTTTCCATCGCCCGGCGCACGGCCAGGGCCAGCCCCGCGCCATCCAGCCGCCGGCGCGCCGATCCGCCCACCTCCTGCAGGACGACCTGCGCCAGGCGGGAAAAGCTCACCACGCGGATACGGGCGAAGCCGCCAAGTCCCGGAAGCGACGCCAGAGCCCGCTCGGCCTGAAAGGTCATCGCCTCCGGGATCACGTAAAACAGCGGCGGTCCACCCGGATCCGCTTCCAGCCGTGCACGGATCTCGTCCAGACACCATTGGGTTTTGCCACTTCCCGCACGTCCAAGCAACAATCGCAGCGGCACCGGCGAACCTCCGTTCCCGTTTTTTCCCCCATTATACCATTCGCGCGATCCTCGGCATGTCGTTGTCACCTGCGGCCACAAAAAAAAAAAAAAAAGAGGGACCGCGTCCCTCTCGATGTGACCCGCTTTATTCCAGCACGCTCAGCAGCTTGTACACCACGAAGCCGGCAACGGCCGTGCACGGAAGGGTAAAGATCCACGCGTAGAGGATCTTCCCGGCAATGCCCCATCGCACGCTGCGCAGGCGTTCGGCCGCCCCCACACCGACAATGGCGCCGGTGATCGTGTGCGTCGTGCTGACGGGGATGCCGATTTTGGCCACCGTCGTGAGGAGCAGCGATGCGGCCGTCTCCGCGGCAAACCCGTGGGGCGTCTCCAGGCGGCTCAGGCGCAGGCCCATCGTCTTGATGACGCGCCAGCCGCCCGCGGCCGTCCCCGTCGCCATGGCCAGACCGGAAGCCAGGATGACCCAGAAGGGTACTTCGAGGGAATCCTGCACGCCCCCCGCCACCAAGGCCAGGGTAATGATGCCCATCGCTTTCTGGGCGTCGGAGGTTCCGTGGCTAAAGGCCATGAATGACGCCGAAAAGATCTGCAGCGGCCGGAAAATGCGCTTCACCCGCGACGGGCTGACATTGGCAAAAAGGTTTTTAATGAGCTTCATAAGAACATACGCCAGCACCCCGCCGAGGAGGGGCGACAGGATCATGGCGAGGAAAATTTTCGTTAACCCCTTCGTCTGCAACACGTCGATCCCGCTGTAGGCCACCGCCGCGCCGATCAGTGATCCGAAGAGGGCGTGGGAGGCGCTGATGGGCAACCCCAGCAGCGTCATCACCGCGTTCCACAGGGTGGCGACAATCAGGGTGGCCACGATCACCAGCTGCGTCACGCCATGGGGATCGACGATGTCCCCCCCGATCGTCTTCGCCACCGCCGTGGAGAAAAACGCGCCAGCCAAATTGAGGATGGCCGCCAGGATGACGGCCTTCATGGGGGTCAGGGTGCGGGTACCCACCACCGTGGCAATGGCGTTGGCCGAATCGTTCCAGCCGTTCGTGAAGTCGAAGAAAAGGGCCAGCACGACGACCAGAACGAGCAACACCATTGGATCAAGCATACTTCATGACCACGCTTTCCAGGACGTCCGCGACATCCTCGACACTGTCGGTGACGTCCTCCAACTTTTCGTAGATCTCCTTCATCTTGATCAGCTCGATCGGGTCGGTCGCGCTGTCAAACAGGCGTCCCACCCCTTCCCGCATCAGCCGGTCGCCTTCGTTCTCCAGGAGGTTGAGTTCCACGCTGATCTTGCGAATCGTCGCGTAGTCGCGGTTTTTCAGCGCAACAAAGGCCTCGTGCAGGAACTGGGCCGAACGGACCAAGATGTCGGCGAACTGCACCAGGTAGGGCGTCGTGGTTTCCACGCGGAAATAGACAAAGCGCGAGGCACAGGCTTCCACCCCATCCAGCACGTCGTCCAGCTTCACCGCCAGCTGCAAGATGTCCTCGCGATCGAGGGGCGTCATAAACGTCTGGTTGAGCTCCTTGATGAGCAGGTGGGTGTACTGGTCGCCCTTCGATTCCAGTTCCTTCAGCCGCTCCGCGTAAACCTCCTTTTCGCGCAGCGTCTCCACGTTCTCCTTAAACAGCTGCACGGCCTCGACGATGTTGAGCGCCGCGTTGATGAGCGTCTGGTAGAACAGCTCGTCTTTGGACCGGTTGAAGAACAAGGTTGATTCCTCCCACGCGAAAACTTGTTCACCCCTTCTATGATAGTGGGAAAGGGGACAAACGCAAAATGACCTAAATAAAGACTTCATGATTCCTTAACAATCCCTTAACATGATCCAGAACGCACAAAGCCGTTCGGCGATGCCGAACGGCTTTGCTTTTCCCATGTCCTCATCCAAACCGCCAGCAGCCCAAGCTGAGCGACCCGTACTGGTACGCCTGGTACAAGCGCGCGGCGCGCTGGACACCATCGGCCGCCCCCATGGCAATGAGCAGCGGAACGAAGTGTTCGCTTGTCGGCACCGCTCGCTGGGCGTGCGGGGCCAGCTCCGCGTACCGAAAGAGCGTCGGCAAATCCCATACCGCAAGCACCTGCGCCAGCCAGTCATCAAATTGCACCGCCCACGACGCCGCCGCCGGAGCCGCCCAATCCAGGGCGGACAGGTTGTGCACCGTCCCGCCGCTGCCGATGATCAGCACGCCTTCATTACACAGGGACATCAGCGCCTGCCCAATGCGATACTGCTCCTCCGGCGGAAGGCTTGGGTTAACCGACAACGCCACGACGGGAACGTCGGCCTCCGGGTACAAGAGGCGAAGCGGCACCCACACGCCGTGGTCCAACCCCCGCTCCGCGTCGAGGGAACAGGCGATCCCCGCCTGGGCCAGGCGCTCCGCGATCTCCCGCGCCAGTTCGGGATCACCTTGTGCGGGGTACGTGAGCCGATACAGTTCCTCCGGAAACCCGTAAAAATCGTACAACAGCCGATGCTGCGCCGCCACGCTCACCTGCTGCGTCGGATGCACCCAGTGGGCGGTAAACACGACAAGCGCGCGCGGACGCTCCAACGCGTCGCCGAGCTGCCGGAGAAAGCGGGCGTACGCACTGTCCTCCACGGCGAGCGTCGGCGCGCCGTGGGCCACAAACAAGGTAGGCAACGTCACCGGACATCCTCCTTCCCCGCGGCATCGGCAGCCGTTACCACACATTGGCCAGCCAGAAATCGATCGGGATCCCGACCACCAGGTTAAAGGGCAGCGTCGCTCCTGCGTCAACGAGACGGCCTGAACCCGAATGTTCGCAACTTGCGATAAAGCGTGCTACGGCTGATGCCCAACAGCTCGGCGGCCTTGGACTTGTTGCCCCCTGTCGCCTGCAGGGCGCGAAACAGCGCCTCCCGTTCCAGGTCCACAAGCGGAGGCGTCGTCTGAACGTCCGCCTCCAGAGACGCGGAAAACAAGCCGGGACCGGGTTTCTTCCCCGCGCCTTCGGCCGCCGCGGCTGCCTCGGCGGCCCCTTCGCCGGCCATTTCCCGCCATACCCACTCCGGAAAGTGATGCACATCCACCCACCCCTGTTCCGCTTCCCAGGCCGCTTGGCGCAGCGCGGCGTACAGCTGGCGAACGTTCCCCGGCCAGGGGTGGGCGGCAATCAGGGAGCGGGCGGCATTGGTCAGCGATAGGGAGGGCAAACCCCGCTCGGCGGCAATGCCCGCGAGAAGCCGTTCAGCCAGCTCGACACGGTCACGGCGCAAGCGCAGCGGCGGAAGGGTAATCACCACCCCCTGCAGGCGGTAAAAGAGGTCGGCACGAAACCGTCCCGCCCTGACCTCGGCCCACAGATCGCGGTGGGTAGCGGCAATGATGCGCACATCGACGGCAATCGGACGGCGCCCGCCTAACCGCACAACCTGCCGTTCCTGCAACACGCGAAGCAGCACCCCTTGGGCCTCAAGGGGCATGTCGCCAATTTCGTCCAGGAAAAGGGTGCCTCCGTTGGCCAGTTCGAACTTGCCCGGCTGTCCCTGCGGGCTTGCCCCCGTAAACGCGCCCTTTTCGTACCCAAACCACTCGCTTTCCCGCAAGCTCTCGGGTATCGCCCCGCAGTTAACGGGAACAAAAGGGCCGTCGGCGCGCAGGCTGGCGCGATGGATGGCGTGGGCCAACATTTCCTTCCCCGTCCCCGTTTCCCCGAGAAGCAATACCGGCTCGTCGGTGCGCGACGCTTTGCGAGCAGTCGATAGCGCTTTCAGGAAGACGGGGTCGGATCCGATCAGGTCGTCAAAGGTGTAACGGGCCGCCCATGCCTCGCGACGCACCGTATCCCTTGGCCTCCCCGACCGCCGCGTCGCGGCAGGCGCCACGGACCCGGGTGAAGCCGCATCCCTTGGCAATTCTTGACCGCCCGCCTCGGCATTCGACCGGCCCGCTTCCCCCTCATCCGACAGGGACGCGAACGTGGGGACACCGAAGGACCGCGGCCGGCGGTCATCCAGCACCTCACACCAAAACCCGGGCCCCTCTCCCGGTTTGACCACCAGGGCGTGCCGCCCCCCCTTCTCCACATCGGCGAGGGGGACGGTAAAAACGGTGTGCCACAGCCGGCCCGCCACCCGGCCCAGTGGACCGG
>PKQU01000271.1 GCA_017577925.1 Bacillota bacterium | reverse complement strand
GCTCATTAGTGTGCCCGCAAGCCGTGTGGCCGACGTGATGGCCCTGGCGGAGGAACGCGGCGTGCCCTGCGCGGACATCGGCGAGACCGGCGGCGAGGATCTGGTCATCGCGATCAACGGGCAGGTGACGGTGACGCGCACGCTCAAGGAGCTGAAGGACGCATGGACCAACGCCATTCCTGCGCGAATGAACGGCTGAGGGGATGCGAGGACGACGGGATGATGTGGGATGAATGGAATGAGGAGTGCGGCGTTTTCGGCGTCTACGGCCATCCGGAGGCGGCGCGCCTCGCCTACTACGGCCTGCACGCCTTGCAGCACCGCGGCCAGGAGAGCGCCGGCATCTGCGCCTCCGACGGGACGCATTTCACCTCCCATCGCGGCATGGGGCTGGTGACGGAGGTGTTCGACGCCGCGCATCTGGCCAAGCTGCGGGGGCATATGGCCATCGGCCACGTGCGCTACACCACGGTCGGGGAGAGCCGCCTCGAAAACGCCCAACCCCTCGTCTTCACCACGGGGGCGGGCAGCCTGGCCCTGGCCCACAACGGCAACCTGGTCAACTATCGCCGCATCAAACGCCGGCTGGAGCGGCAGGGGTCGCTCTTTCAGACCTCGAGCGACACCGAGGTGATCGCCCACCTCATCGCCCGGTCGGGTTGCGCGGACATTGTCGACGGCCTGCGCCACGCCCTCGCCCGGATCCAGGGGGCCTACGCCCTGCTGGTGATGACGGAACGCCGGCTCATTGTGGCGCTCGATCCCAACGGCATCCGCCCGCTGTCCCTCGGGCGGCTCGGCGAGGGCTACGTGGTGGCGTCGGAGACGTGTGCCTTTGACGCCGTAGGCGCGATCTACGTGCGCGACGTGGAGCCCGGCGAGCTCCTCGTCATCGACGAAGGGGGGCTTTCCCGCGAGCGGTTTTCCGCCTGCCCGCGGCGGACCATCTGCACCTTTGAGTACATCTACTTTGCCCGTCCGGACAGCGACGTCGGCGGCATCAACGTCCACCTGGCCCGCAAGCGCCTTGGGCGCCGGCTGGCCGAGGAGGCCCCCGCCGACGCGGATGTGGTCACCGGTGTGCCCGACTCGAGCATCTCCGCGGCCATCGGTTATGCCGAGGCCACGGGCATTCCCTACGAGCTGGGGCTGATCAAAAATCGGTACGTCGGGCGCACCTTCATCCAGCCGACGCAGGCGCTGCGCGCCCAGGGGGTGCGCATGAAGCTGTCCGCCGTGCGCCAGGTGGTGGCCGGCAAGCGTGTGGTCATGATCGACGACTCCATCGTCCGCGGCACGACCAGCCGGCACATCGTCCAGCTCCTGCGCGAGGCCGGGGCGAAGGAAGTGCACGTGCGCATCAGCTCGCCGCCGGTTCGCTATCCGTGCTTCTACGGCATCGACACCTCGACGCGCGAGGAGCTGATCGCCGCCACGCGGTCGGTGGAGGAAATCCGCCGGGCCATCGGCGCCGACTCGCTGTATTTTCTGTCCCTCGAAGGGATGCTGGAGGCCATCGGGCGTCCGGACGACGCGGCGGACCGCGGCCACTGCCTGGCCTGCTTCACCGGATGCTACCCAACGGAGATCGACGAGGATGCACCGCGCGAAACGGAAGCGTGCATCGCGGAGAAGAGTAGACGGGACAGGGGGAAAGACGCGTGAGCGAAGCGTACAAGCGCGCCGGCGTGGACCTGGCGGCGGGCTACGAGGCGGTCCGGCGCATCAAGGTCCATGTGCGGCGCACC
>PKQU01000092.1 GCA_017577925.1 Bacillota bacterium | reverse complement strand
GGCGTGCGTGTCGACAGTGCCGCCTACAGCGGCTACACCATTCCCCCGTATTACGACTCGATGATCGCCAAGCTGATCGTGTGGGGCAAGGATCGCGGCGAGGCGATCGAGCGGATGAAGCGCGCCTTGAGCGAGTTTGTCATCGAGGGCATTCACACCACCATCCCATTCCATTTGCGCGTCCTCTCCCATCCGGCGTTTGTCGCTGGCAACGTCGACACGAAGTTCCTCGAAAAATACCCGATCAATGTGGAAGAAGACGATGAAATTGGAACGGATCAATGAGTTTGCTATAATGGGGAGACTACTATAGGAGGTGTGACGAGTGGAACCGATTTTGCCGGGTGTAGAGCGCACGGAATTGGGAAAGATTTCCATAGCGCCGGAAGTGATTGAGGTGATCGCCGGCTTGGCCGCCTCGGAAGTGGAAGGGGTGGCCGCGATGAGCGGCAGCTTTGTCGGCGACATCGCCGAACGGTTGGGACGGAGGAAGAATTTCGCCAAGGGTGTCAGCGTGGACGTGGGCGAGAAGGAAGCGGCGGTGAGCATTTCCATCGTCGTGCGCTACGGGTACCGCATTCCCGAAGTCGCGCGGGAGATCCAGGAAAACGTACGCGCGGCGATCGAGAACATGACCGGGTTGACCGTCACGGAAGTGAATGTCCACGTGGTCGATGTGCAGCTGAAAGACGCGGAGCGGGACACGCCTGAGGAGCCCCGCGTTCGGTGACCCCCTGCCTTGACAGGGGGATTTTTCGCTGGGGAGGGACAGAGGGTTCGTGCGCGGAGTCGACCGATTCCTGTTGGGGCTGTTCAGCTTGGCTGTGGCCGTGCTGAGCCTGCTTTTGTTCGCGCTGGCGATGTGGATCAGTCCGTTCGTCTTCCAGCGGCTCGTTCCGTGGGCCGATGGTGATGCGGTGCGGGCTGCTTTGGGTGCCGTGACGCTGCTTCTCTTCCTGGCCAGTGTGCGGTTTTTGGTCTTGGCATTCCGTCGGAGCGCGCCCCCGCTGACCATTGACCAACGCACGCCCCTGGGGGATGTGCACATTGCCGTCGACGCCCTGGAAAGCCTGGCGGTCGCCGCGGCCCGGCGGATCCGCGGGGTACGAGAGCTGGAGGCCCGCGTTCGGCCGAGCGAGGGCGGGACGCGGATTGCCCTGCGCGTCTCGGTGGACGGGGAGGCGCCGATTCCGGATTTGACCCAGGCCTTGCAGGCGGCGGTGAAGGATCACGTGGAACGCGTCGCCGGCGTGATCGTCCAGGACGTGACCGTCCACGTGGCCGGCGTCGTCACATCCCGCGTGGGCCGTGTCGAATAGAGGGATGGCCATGGGCAAAACGTGGTTCGAGTGGGCCTGGTCGCACAAGGGCGCCATCCTCGGCACGGCGTGCGGGCTCTTGTTCGGGTTTGTCTACCTGGCGGTCGGCTTGTGGAAGACCCTTGTCTTTGCGGCGATCGTATTTCTGGGGTACTATATCGGGAAGAAGCAGGACAACCGCGAAGACCTGCGAGACGTGCTGGCCCGCATCCTGCCGGAAAAGTTTACGCGCTGATTCCGGCGGGCGAGGGCCGAGTTTCCAGTGGAAAAGGTGAGAAACGGTGAGACGGAGATTGGCACGCCAACGCGCAATTCAGTGCCTGTTTGCCATTGACGTGGGGCATACGCCGCCGGACGAGGCGATCGCCACCGCCGTGGCACTCGAGGGGGAGGAGGAACCGGAACGGGCCGGCGTCGAGGTGTGGGACCGCTCGTTTATGGAAGAGCTGGTGCGCGGCACGCTGACGCAACGGGAATCCATCGACGCGATCATCCGCAGCCACCTGCGTGGATGGACGCTCGAGCGCTTGGCCGCTGTGGATCGGGCCATCCTGCGCGTGGCGTTGTATGAGCTGCTCTATCACGAAGACGTGCCGCCCAAGGTGACGATCGACGAGGCCGTGGAGCTGGCCAAGGTCTTCGGGGACGACGCGTCGCCCAAGTTTGTGAACGGCGTGTTGTCGGCCGTGGCGCGGGAGCAGGGCCTGCTGCCGGCGGAAGCACCCGAACAGGCGGGCGAGGGAGACGGCGCTCCGCCGGGGCCTTCCGGACAGTCATCCTTCGCTGGGCCGCCCGACGCGGTTCAGCAGCCGGAGGGCATGGCCTAGTGGATCCGGTTGTGCTCGGCATCGACACGAGCAACTACCGCACCTCGGTATGCGCCGTGGACGCCGCGGGGCGTATCGTCGGCGAGGTGCGGGAGCTCTTGCCCGTCCCGGAAGGCCAACGGGGCCTTCGCCAGGCGGAGGCGGTGTTTGCCCACGTGCGCCAGCTGGGGGCGCTGGCCGAGCGCTTGCCGGCAGGCGTCGGGCGTTCCGTTGTGGCCGTTGCCGCCAGCACAGCCCCGCGCCCCCAGGAGGGGTCCTACATGCCCGTCTTTGAAGTGGGGGCGGCGCTGGGGCGCCTGCTTGCCCGGTTGTGGAAGGTTCCATTCTACGCGACCACCCATCAGGAAATGCATGTCGCGGCCGCCTTGGCCACCGCCGATCGGCGGATTGACGCCGATCGCTTTTTGGCCGTGCACGTGTCGGGCGGGACAAGCGACATGCTGCTGTGCACGCGCCGGCCGCGGGGATTTGCGATCGAACGCATCGGCGGAAGCACCGACTTGTATGCCGGACAGCTCATCGACCGCGTCGGGGTGGCGCTGGGGTTGCCGTTCCCGGCCGGCCCCCACCTGGAGGCGCTGGCCATGGAGGCGGCGGAACCCTATGTCGTGCCGTCGGCGGTCAAGGGGCTGTCGTTTAGTTTTTCCGGCCCGGAGACGGCCCTCCTGCGCGCCATTCGCGACAAGGCCGCGTCGCCGGCCGCCATTGCCCGCGGGGCGGAGCACTGCATCGCCAAGACCCTGGAGAAGGTGCTGCGGCAGGCGATTGCCATGGGCTACCCCAAAGCGGTGCTGCTCGTGGGCGGTGTGGCGGCCAACCGGTACATTCGCGCCCATCTCAAGAAGCGGCTGGAGCATCCGGCCGTCGGGGCGACGCTGGCGTTCGCCCCCCCGTCCTATTCGGGTGACAACGCGTATGGTGTGGCGCTGTTGGGATGGATGGCATATAAAGACGAATATTTAACCCAAAATTAAAAGGATTATTCGGATTTAGTTCTTTACTTCCCGAGCAAGGCGGGCTACACTAGTGACGTGCCCAATGTTTATGTGTAGCCTGAGTGGAGGAGGAAGCAGCGTGCCCGCGACGATTCTGGACGGCAAAGCCATGGCCAAAGCGATTCGGCAAGATGTGGCCCGCGATGTGGCCCGACTGCGCGAAGTGGGGTTGACACCGGGGCTGGCGGTGGTCCTCGTCGGCGACGATCCCGCGTCCCACACCTACGTGCGGGCCAAAGCCAAAGCGTGTCGTGAGGTGGGCATCCATTCGGAGGTGCTGCACCTGCCGGCCGACACCACGGAGACGGCGTTGCTCGATACGGTCCGCCGGTTGAACGAACGGGACGACATCCACGGCATTCTCGTCCAGTTGCCGCTTCCCGCCCACATTCGCCCAAAAGCGGTGATTGACACCCTGCGCCCGGACAAGGACGTCGACGGCTTTCATCCCCTCAACGTGGGCAACCTCGCCATCGGCGACCGCTGTCTTGTCCCGTGCACGCCACGCGGCATTCTGGAGATGGTCAAGCGTGCCGGTCTGGAGGTGGCCGGCAAGCGCGCCGTGGTCATCGGGCGCAGCAACATTGTCGGCAAACCCATGGCCCAGCTCCTCCTGCGCGAGGACGCAACGGTTACCGTGTGCCACTCGAAAACGCCCAATTTGCCCGATGTCGCGCGCGAAGCAGATCTTCTCGTCGTGGCCATTGGACGGCCGGCCTACGTCGACGACCGCTTTGTGAAGCCGGGGGCGGTGGTGATTGACGTGGGCATCAATCGCCTGGCTGACGGCCGGCTGGTCGGCGACGTCGATTTCGCCAAGGTTCAGCGTGTGGCCGGCTACCTGACGCCGGTGCCGGGGGGCGTCGGGCCGATGACGATTGCCATGCTGCTCAAGAACACCGTGGAGGCGGCTGCTGCCCAGGTGAAGGCGGCGTCGTGACGGCTGCCGGACCGGGAAGGAGAGAGGAGGAAGGCGCGTGGCCGAACCGGCCGTACTGTCGGTCAGCGAACTGACCCGCACCATCAAAGCGCTGCTGGACGGCGACGAGCGCCTGGCCGACGTGTGGGTGCGTGGGGAGATCTCGAATTTTACCCACCACAAGAGCGGCCACATGTACTTTACGCTCAAAGACGCAGCCAGCCGGGTCAAAGCGGTGATGTTCGCCTCCCAAAACCGGTACCTGGCCTTCCGCCCGGAGGACGGGATGCGCGTGCTGGCCCGTGGCGCGGTATCCGTCTTCGAGCGCGACGGGCAGTACCAACTGTACGTACGGGAGATGCTTCCCGACGGCGTGGGGAGCTTGTTTTTGGCCTTCGAACAGCTCAAGGAGCGCCTGCGCGCCGAAGGCCTGTTCGACCGTAAGCGGCCGCTGCCGACCTTCCCGCGGCGGATCGGTGTGGTGACGTCGCCGAACGGGGCGGCCATCCGCGACATCCTCACCACCTTGCGCCGCCGTTTCCCCCTGGCCCACGTGATCATCGTTCCCGTCCTCGTTCAAGGAGAGGAGGCGCCGGCGTCCATTGCCGCGGGGATCGAGCGCATCAACCGCTTCCGGGAGGTGGACGTGCTCATTGTCGGGCGCGGCGGCGGTTCCATCGAGGAGCTGTGGGCGTTCAACGAGGAGATTGTCGCCCGCAGCATCTACGCCTCGTCCATCCCGGTCATTTCCGCCGTTGGCCATGAGACCGACGTGACCATCGCCGACTTCGTGGCCGATCTGCGCGCGCCCACGCCCACCGCGGCGGCGGAGCTCGCCGTACCCCACGTGCGCGAGCTGGCCGAACGGCTGGTCCACATGGAGGAGCGCCTGCGCAGCGCCCTCCGGCGCCGCCTCGGCGAGGAACGCGTCCGCCTGCAGCGCCTGGCCCAATCGCCGGTCTTTCGCCATCCGCGACGCCTGGTTGAGCCGTGGATGCAGCACCGTGACCAGCTCGACCGGCGCCTCGGCGAAGCGTTTGGCCGTCTGGTGGAACGTCGGCGCAACGCCCACCAGGCCCTCGTTCGCCAGCTGGCGCTCGCCACTCCCCGCCAGCGCCTCGCCGTCGCGCGCGCCCGCTGGAAAGCCCTCGACCGCGACCTGGCGCGCGCCATGGCCCTGCACCTGCGTGAGGCGAAGCAGGCCCTCGGGCACCTGTTGGGCCGCCTCGACGCCCTCAGCCCGCTGAAGGTCATGCAGCGCGGCTATGCCTTGGTGTACAATGAGACGGGGGAACGGGTGCTCACGTCGGTGCGGGACGTGGCGCCCGGCGATACGGTGTTCGTGCGCTTGGCGGACGGACGGCTGGACTGCCAGGTGTGGGGAATCGAGGAAGGGGTGCAGCATGGAAACGAAACGCGCGATGGGCATGCCCGAAGCGGAACTGACCTTTGAAGCGGCGATGCAGCGCCTGGAGGAAATCGTGCAGCGGCTGGAGGACGGCGACGTGTCGCTGGAAGAGGCGATCGAATTGTTCCAGGAAGGGATGCGCCTGTCCCGGTGGTGCGACAAGAAGTTGCGTGACGTGGAACAGCGCATTGATCTGCTCCTCGAGGAGGAGGACGGCGCGTTTCGCCTCGTACCCTTTTCCGGCGAGGAGGATGAGGCGTGAAGCCGGTTGCGCTGGCGTCATACCTGCGGGAGCGGGCCGCCGCCGTGGACAACGAAATGCGGCGCCTGCTGGCCCGCGGCGACATCCCGCCCCGCCTCCGCGAGGCGATGGCCTACTCGCTTTTCGCCGGCGGAAAGCGCATTCGCCCCGTGCTCCTCTTGGCGGCGATGGAAGCCCTTGGCGCGTCCTGTGAACCGGGGCTCCCGGCGGCGTGCGCCGTGGAGATGATTCACACCTATTCCCTCATCCACGATGACCTGCCGGCGATGGACGACGACGACTGGCGGCGCGGCCGCCCGACCAACCACCGCGTCTTCGGGGAAGCGATGGCCATCCTGGCCGGTGACGCCCTCCTCACCGAGGCCTTTGGCGTGCTTGCCTCGGAAAGCGCCGCCCGTGGGGTTCCGCCGGAAACGATCGTGGCGCTGGTGCGGGAGCTGGCTGAGGCGGCCGGCGCGACGGGCATGGTGGGCGGACAGGTACTCGACCTGGAGGCGGAAGGAAAGGGCGTATCGGTGAACGAGCTTGTCACCGTCCACCGGCGCAAGACCGGGGCCCTGCTCGTCTTCTGCGCCCGCGCGGGGGCGTTGTTGGCTGGCGCCGATGCCCGCCAGCTGGAAGCGTTGACGCACTATGCCGAGCATCTGGGGCTGGCCTTTCAGATCCAGGACGACATCCTGGACGAAGTGGGCGATGCGGCCAAACTGGGGAAGCCGGTGGGCAGCGATCGCCGCAAGGGCAAGGGCACCTTTCCCGCCCTGCTGGGGGTCGAGGCGTCGCGGCGCGAGGTGGCCCGCCTGACGGATGCGGCCAAGGCGGCGCTGGCGGTGCCGGGCATCGACGGTGGCATGCTGGCCGCACTGGCCGACTATTTGTTGACGCGGGAACGGTAGGGACCCTTCGCTCCCGTCCTGTTGAGCACTTCCCCAACCCATGGTACAATGTGTGTTACGATTGCGGTGGGTACAGCACGTGCGCGGAGAGCCGGCCCGACATGGCTTTGTTTTTTTGTGTACATGGTGGACATACGGCGGGAACCGCGGCTCCGCGTGATCTGTGGCCCATCAATTGGGGATTGGCGCGATGACGCGTTCCAGAAGTGAACGATACGGTTTCGATTGCGGTAGGCCTCCTGACCCTGGTAGTGACCGTTCGGGTTGTCGCCGTGGCAACGCCCTGCTGTGCGGGGTGAACGGGACCTTCGGCCGGCGGGTCGTGCCGGGCCTCATCCTGCCCGGCGCCGCCTTTGATGCCGTGGGATGGCGGCAGCTTGCGCCGATGCGCAGCGGACCATGGCGGCGAGCGGATACTAGGGGCAAGCAGGCCATTTTTCATGTTTGCGAAACCCGCCGGCGTGGACGCAATACGGTGCAAACGAGGAGGGAAACCTGTGCTCCTGGAGCGGATTCAATCTCCGGCTGACGTCAAGGGACTGTCCCTTGCCGAGCTGGAGCAGTTGGCGAGTGAGATTCGCCAGTTCCTGATTGAAAAGCTGTCCGTCACCGGTGGCCATTTGGCCCCGAACCTGGGGGTCGTCGAACTGACCCTTGCCCTGCACGTCCTGTTTGACAGCCCGCGTGACAAGTTCATCTGGGACGTTGGCCACCAGGCCTACGTGCACAAGATCCTTACCGGCCGTCGCGATCGCTTTGATACGCTGCGCCAGTACAAGGGGTTGAGCGGCTTTCCGAAGCGCAGCGAGAGCGAGCACGACGTGTGGGAAACGGGCCATTCCAGCACCTCCCTCTCGGCGGCGATGGGCATGGCGATTGCCCGCGACTTGAAGGGGGAAGACCACAAGATCATTGCCGTCATCGGCGACGGCGCCCTCACCGGCGGCATGGCCTTGGAAGCGCTTAACCACATCGGGCACGAACAGCGGGACATCCTCGTCATCCTGAACGACAACGAGATGTCCATCTCGCCCAATGTTGGTGCTCTGCATAACTACCTGGGAAAGATCCGCACCGGCCGGACGTATACGAAGACGAAGGAAGAGATCGAGCAGCTCCTGCGGAAGGTCCCCTTTGGCCACACCCTGGCCCGCACTGCCGAGCGGCTTAAGGATACGCTCAAGTACCTGTTGGTGCCAGGAATTGTGTTTGAGGAACTGGGCTACACGTATCTCGGGCCTGTCGACGGCCACAAGTTGGACGAGCTCCTCGAGGCCCTCAAGCAGGCGGCGCGGACGCGCGGGCCGGTGCTGGTGCACGTGATCACCAAAAAGGGGAAGGGGTACCAGCCGGCCGAAGCCGATTCCGACACGTGGCACGGCGTGACGCCCTACAAGATCGAGTCCGGGGAATTCATCAAAAAGCCGGGGGGAGCGCCGGATTACAAAAACGTTTTCGCCGACACCCTTATCCAGCTGGCCGAGCGCGACGAACGCATCGTCGCCATCAC
>PKQU01000270.1 GCA_017577925.1 Bacillota bacterium | reverse complement strand
CACGCTCCAGTGAGGAAAGGAACGACTGCAGCGGGTTCGGATCGCAACCCGGCCACACGCTGACGTTCGGCGTAATGTGGGGGAGCACCAGGTCGCCGACCACGAGCCGGCCCTCCTGTGGGTCATACAAGCAAACGTGCCCATCGGCATGTCCCGGGGTGACGAGCACGCGGAAGGGCCGGTCGCCGAGCGGGATCTCGTCCCCATCGGCCATCGGCGTCACCTCCGGATGTGGCTCTACCCATCCCCGCAGCTGTTCGAGATGCGGCGCCATCTGCGCGGCCCACGCCTCCGTCATCCCGTGGGCGCGAAAAAAGTCGGCCAGCTCCTCCCCTTGCTTGCCGGAGGGGTCCCAGAACCGCCGGGCCGCGTCGCGCCCCTCATCCGTGAGGTAAACGGGCGCGCCCGACGCCTGCTGCAACCATCCGGCCATCCCGTAGTGGTCGGGGTGGTAGTGGGTGAGCACAATCCGCCGGACATCGCCCACGTCCCGCCCCAGCGCCTGAAACGCCTCGCGCCATGCCGCCTTTGTCGGCTCGTCATGCAGGCCCGGGTCGACAATCGTCAGGCCGTCCCGCCCTTCCCACACATAGCTGTTAACCCAGCGCAGCGGGAAGGGCAGGGGCAGGCGAACGCACCACAGCCCCTCACCCAGTTTTTGCACCACCGGTTGATCCTGCACTTCCGGTTTTCTCGACACGTTCCATCCACTCCTTTAGATTTGCGGCCACGTAGGTGGGCGCCACGGGAAGCGTTGCCACCTCCTCGGGGCGGGTCACCCCGGTCAGCACAAGCAGGGTGTCCGTCCCGGCGCGCGCGCCGGCCAGAATGTCCGTCTGGCCGTTATCGCCCACCATCAGCGCCTCCTGCGGCGACACGCCCAGCCGTTTCAGCGCGTAGTGGACAAAGGCCGGTTCCGGCTTGCCGAATACGCGCGGCTGGACACCGGTCGTCGCCTCAAGGGCAGCGAGAATCGCCCCGTTTCCGGGCAAGAGGCCTTGATCGCTGGGCAGCGCGCGGTCCGGATTCGTCGCATAAAACCGCGCACCTCGCTGGATCGCCAGGGCCGCTTTGGTCAGTTTGTCATAAGTCAGCTGGCGATCGATGCCCACCACCACCACGTCGGGACGCTCGTCGTCAAACCGGCACCCCGCCGCGCGCAGCGCCGCCATGAGCCCTTCCTCGCCGATGACGTACACTGACGCACCGGGCATCTCCGAACGAATGGCCTCCGCGGTGACGAGGCTCGACGTCACCACCTGCTCAGGCGACGCCGGCACGTCCATGGCGCACAGCTTGGCGGCGATTTGTTCCGGCGTCCTCGACGCGTTGTTCGTGAGGTAGACAATGTTCGCGCCGCTCTCCGTCAGCTCGCGCAGCGCCACCACCGACTCGGGGATCGGCACATCTCCCCGGTACACGGTGCCGTCCAGATCGAACAAGTAGGCACGATACGTCTTCATTCGCCATCCCCCTTGTTCCCAAGATAGCACAAACGGCCACAAAACACGAATGGCCGACAAAAACGAAAAAGCCTCACCTGCGGCAGGCGAGGCGCTGGTCATGCGCGTTCCTGGATAACGTAGACGCAGTGCTGTCCGCCCTGGGCGATGCACTGAACCCGATTCACGTCGGCGGCCAAGAGCGAGCGAAACAGCCGCAATTCGCTCTGGCACACCTGCAAAAACTCCTGAGCGACCCGCACGACGGGGCAATTGCGCTCGGTGAGGACGAACCGCTCTCCCTCGTCGT
>PKQU01000269.1 GCA_017577925.1 Bacillota bacterium | reverse complement strand
AAGCTCCATCGTCGAGTTTGAGTGGGAGTTTGAAGGGGCCAAGGTGACGATTCGCAAGGGAGGAGGTGTCCCGGCGACCAACGGTGCGGCCGCTGCCGTTTCGAACGAACCCGCTGTCCCCCACGTGGCGGCAACCGCTCCGTCGGCGCCGCAGACGGATTCCACCCCGGCACCGTCCGGTACGCCGGCTGCTCCCGCGGCGGCCGTGACACCGCCAGCTCCATCCGCAGCGGCGTCCTCTGCCGCCAAGCCGGCGGACGCTGTCGAGGATGAGGCCGGCCTGCACAAGATCGTCGCACCGATGGTGGGCACCTTCTACGCCGCTCCGGCGCCCGACGCCGAGCCCTATGTCAAGGTGGGCGACAAGGTGAAGGAAGACACGGTGGTCTGTATCATCGAGGCCATGAAACTGTTCAACGAGATCGAGGCCGAGTGCCGCGGCGAGATTGTCAAGGTGCTGGTGGAAAACGGCCAGCTCGTCGAGTACGGCCAGCCGCTGTTTCTCGTGCGGCTCGAGAAATGAGGGATGCCGCCGATGTTTCGGAAGGTGCTCATTGCCAACCGGGGGGAAATCGCCGTCCGCGTCATCCGCGCCTGCCGCGAGCTGGGGATCGAGACGGTGGCCGTCTATTCCGAGGCGGACGCCGAGGCCCTGCACGTGCGCCTGGCCGACGAGGCCTATTGCATCGGGCCGAAGGCGTCAAAGGATAGCTACCTCAACATGACCAATCTCCTAGCCGTCGCCACGCTGACCGGTGTGGATGCCATCCATCCCGGGTACGGGTTTTTGGCCGAAAACCCCGATTTTGCCGAGCTGTGCGCTGCCTGTAACATCACCTTTATCGGCCCGAGCCCGGAGGCCATCGCCAAGATGGGCGAAAAGGCGGTGGCCCGTGAGACGATGCGCCGGGCCGGGGTGCCCGTCGTCCCGGGGTCGGACGGTCTGGTAAACGACGTGGAGGAGGCGCTCAAGACGGCCGATGCCATTGGCTACCCCGTCATCGTCAAGGCCACGGCAGGCGGCGGTGGCAAGGGCATGCGCGTCGCCTACAACCGCGAGGAGCTGGAAAAGGCGATCCGCACGGCGCAAAAGGAAGCGGAGACGGCCTTTGGAAACCCCGGTGTTTACCTGGAGAAGTACCTCGAGGAACCGCGGCACGTCGAAATCCAGATTATGGCCGACCGGCACGGCAACGTCGTCCACCTCGGCGAGCGCGACTGCTCCGTGCAGCGCCGCCATCAGAAGCTGATCGAGGAAGCGCCATGTCCGGTGATGACGCCCGAGTTGCGGGAGAAGATGGGACAAGCAGCCATCCAGGCGGCCAAAGCCGTGGGGTACTGCGGTGCCGGAACCGTGGAATTCCTCCTCGACAAACAGGGGAATTTCTACTTTATGGAGATGAACACGCGCATCCAGGTGGAGCACCCGGTGACGGAGATGATCACCGGCATCGACCTGATCAAGGAACAGATCCGCGTTGCCGCCGGGCTGCCGCTTTCCTTCTCCCAGGAAGACGTCAAGTTCAACGGATGGGCCATCGAATGCCGCATCAACGCCGAAAACCCGGCCAAGAACTTCATGCCCTCACCGGGGCGCATCACTTACTACCTCCCGCCGGGTGGGTTTGGCGTGCGTGTCGACAGTGCCGCCTACAGCGGCTACACCATTCCCCCGTATTACGACTCGATGATCGCCAAGCTGATCGTGTGGGGCAAGGATCGCGGCGAGGCGATCGAGCGGATGAAGCGCGCCT
>PKQU01000091.1 GCA_017577925.1 Bacillota bacterium | reverse complement strand
TGGGCGCTTTCGTCGCGGATGAGGATCTCGCGCGGCTGGCCGTTCAGCTCGAAGTACACCGTGCGCAGGCCGCCCTGCTGCAGCTCGCCGACGGACAGGAGCTTGATGATCAGCGTCTTCCCGCGCTCGATCTCCACGGCGATCTCCTCGCCCGGGCGCAGGCCGTAGAAAAAGGTGGGCGTGTCCAACACGGAGACGTCGCCGTAGGTCTGCACGTGCCGGGCATAGTCGAGGAACACCTGCGGGTACATCACATACGAGAGCAGTTCCCGGTCGGTGACCTTCCGCCCGACCTTCCCTTCCACCTCCAGGCGAAGGGCGTCGAAGTCGACCGGCTCCAGCAGCTCTCCGGGGCGGCAGGTGATCGGCTCGCGCCCCTTGAGGATGATATCCTGCAGCTTCGGCGGGAAACCGCCCGGGGGCTGGCCAAGGTAGCCCTGGAAGAACTGAACGACGGAGTCGGGGAAGGAGAGCGCGTGACCCTTCTCGAACACGTCGTCCTCGGTCAGGTTGTTTTGGACCATGAACAGGGCCATGTCGCCGACCACCTTCGACGACGGCGTCACCTTGACGATGTCGCCGAACAGGCGGTTGACCACGGCGTACATCTCCTTGACCTCATCCCAGCGATCTTCCAGGCCTACGGCCTTGGCCTGCTGCTGCAGGTTGCTGTACTGGCCGCCGGGCATCTCGTGCCGGTACACCTCGGCGCTGGGCGCGAGGAGGCCGCTTTCAAAGCCCTTGTAGTACTTGCGCACGTCCTCCCAGTAGTGGTCCAGCTGCTGCAGCGCGTCCGGATCGAGGCCGGTGTCGCGCTCGTGACGCTGGAGGGCGTAGACGAGGGCATTCAGGCTGGGCTGCGACGTGAGGCCGGACAGGGCGCTCGTCGCGCAGTCGACGATGTCCACGCCGGCCTCGATGGCCTTTAGCAGCGTGGCCATGCCGTTGCCGCTCGTGTCGTGGGTGTGCAGGTGGATGGGCAGGTCAACGGCATCCTTCAGGGCGCGGATGAGGTCGTAGGCGGCGTAGGGCTTGAGGAGGCCGGCCATGTCCTTGATGGCCAAGATGTGCGCGCCGGCCCGCTCCAGCTCCTTGGCCAGTTCCACGTAGTACCGGAGGTTGTACTTGGGCCGGCTCGGGTCGTGGATGTCGCCGGTGTAGCAGATGGCCGCCTCGGCCACCTTGCCTTCCTCGCGCACCGCCTCGATGGCCACGCGCATGTTGTCGACCCAGTTGAGGCTGTCGAAGATGCGGAACACATCGATGCCCGCCCGGGCCGCTTCCTTGATGAAGGCCCGGATCACGTTGTCGGGGTAGTTGGCGTACCCGACGGCGTTGGCTCCCCGCAGGAGCATCTGAAAGAGGATGTTGGGGATCTTCTCGCGCAACTTTTCCAGTCGTTCCCATGGACATTCCTTCAGGAACCGCATGGCCACGTCGAAGGTGGCCCCGCCCCACATTTCCAGCGAGAAGAGGCCGGATGCCAGCTTGCCCGTCGCCTCGGCGACGCGCACGAGGTCGTAGGTGCGCACCCGCGTGGCCAAGAGGGACTGGTGGGCGTCGCGGAACGTGGTGTCGGTGACGAGCACCCGTTTCTGGTCGCGAATCCACCGCACAAGCCCTTCGGGGCCCTCGCGGTCGAGGATCTGCTTGGTTCCCTCGGGGTAGGGCGTGTCGTAGGGCACCTTCGGCAGACGCGGCGGCGGGAAGCTCGGCTTTTTCTCCTTCTTCAGTCCGGGAAAGCCGTTGACCACAACGTTGCCGATGTAGGTGAGCAGCTTCGTCCCCCGGTCGCGCTTGGGCGGGAAGACGAACAGCTCCGGCTTCGTGTCGATGAAGGACGTATCGTACTGCCCGGAGCGGAAGTCGGGATGGCTGACGACGTTCTCCAGGAAGGGGATGTTCGTCTTGACGCCGCGGATGCGGAACTCGCGCAGCGTGCGCAGCATCTTGGCCGCCGCCTGCTCAAAGGTATTGCCCCACGTGGAGATCTTCACGAGAAGCGAATCGTAGTGGGGCGAGATGACGGCTCCGGTGAAGGCGTTGCCCGCGTCGAGGCGCACGCCGAAGCCTCCGCCCGAGCGGTAGGCGAGCAGGCGACCCGTGTCGGGGACGAAGTTGTTTTCCGGATCTTCCGTCGTGACGCGGCACTGGATGGCGTAGCCGCGCGTTTCGACCTTCTCCTGCGGCGGAACGCCCACTTCCGGATCGTGCAGGGCATAGCCCTGGGCGATGCGGATCTGCGCCTGGACGATGTCGATGCCGGTGACCAGCTCGGTAATGGTGTGCTCCACCTGGATGCGCGGGTTGACCTCGATGAAGTAGAACTGCCCGTCGGGGGTGACGAGGAACTCCACCGTGCCGGCGTTGACGTACCCCACTGCCTTCATCAGGCGGACGGCGGCGTCGCAGATCGCCTCACGCAGCTCGGGCGAAAGGGACAGGCTCGGTGCCACCTCCACCAGCTTCTGATGTCGCCGCTGGATCGAGCAGTCGCGCTCGTACAGGTGGACGAGGTTCCCGTATGTGTCGCCGAGAATCTGCACCTCGATGTGCTTGGGCCGCTCGAGGTACTTCTCCAGGTACACGGCCGGGTTGCCGAAGGCCGAGCGGGCCTCCGAGCGCGCCCGTTCGTAGGCCTGCTCCAGCTCCGCCGGCGTGCGTACGATGCGCATTCCCCGCCCGCCGCCGCCGGCCGCCGCCTTGATGATGACGGGGTAACCGTGGGTCTTGGCAAAGCGAAGGGCGTCCTGCAGGTGCTCGATCGGCTCCTCCGTGCCGGGGATGATCGGCACGCCGCACGATTTGGCCAACTGGCGGGCCTTCACCTTGTCGCCGAAGATTTCGATCTGTTCCGGGCGGGGGCCGATGAAGGTGATACCCGCCGCTTCGCAGCGTCGGGCAAATTCCGCGTTTTCGGCCAGAAAGCCGTAGCCGGGGTGGATGGCATCGACGTCGTTGCGCTTGGCGATCTCAATGATGCCGTTGATGTCGAGGTAGGCCTCGATGGGCCCCTTGCCCGCGCCGACGAGGTAGGCCTCGTCAGCCTTGTAGCGGTGGAGGGAGGTGCTGTCCTGTTCCGAGTAGATGGCCACCGTGCGCATGCCCAGCTCGGTGCAGGCGCGGAAGATGCGGATGGCGATCTCGCCGCGGTTGGCCACGAGGACTTTGCGGAAGGGCTTGATCATGCGCCACGCTCCTTTCTCGTCAGGCGTTAGACGGGGCGGATGTGCTGAACGAAGCGGGCCATCCGCTCGAGGGCCTTCTCGAGGGCTTCGAGGGATGTGGCGTAGGAGCAGCGCACGTGGGCGGCACCGCCGGCACCGAACACGTCGCCCGGCACGACGGCCACTTTGCCCTCAAGAAGGAGCCGCTCGGCAAATTCGGTCGCGGAAAGGCCCGTCGGTTCAACGGAGGGAAAGGCATAAAAGGCCCCTTCCGGACGGTGGCAAGGCAGGCCGATGTCGCAGAGACCCTTGACGAAGAAGTTGCGCCGCTGGCGGTAGGCCTCCACCATGCGCGCGACGTCATCGCGGCCGTGGCGCAGCGCCTCGATCCCCGCCTTCTGGCTGAGGATCGGCGCGCAGAGCATCGTGTACTGGTGGATCTTCACCATGCCGGCGATGAGGTCGGCCGGGCCGCAAGCGTAGCCGAGCCGCCATCCGGTCATGGCGAAGGCCTTAGAAAAGCCGGAGACGAGGATGGTCTGCTCGGCCACTGCGGGGAAGGAAGCGAAGCTGACAAACGGGCGATCATAGGTGAGCTCGGCGTAGATCTCGTCGGCGATGACGATCAGCCCCGCCTCGCGGACGACGGCCAGCACTTCGAGCCAGTCCTCTTCCCCCATGACCGCGCCGGTGGGGTTGTTGGGGTAGGAAAAGATGAGCGCCTTGGTGCGCGGGGTGATCCGCTTGCGCAGCTCGGCGGCGCGGAGGCGAAAACCGGTTTCTTTGGTCGTCGGCACGCTGACGGGAACGCCGCCGCACAGGCGGACGTTGGCGGCGTAGGACACATAGCACGGCTCGACGACGAGCACCTCGTCTCCCGGATCGAGGATGGCGCGCAGGGCGAGGTCGATCGCTTCGCTGGCGCCGACGGTGACGACGATCTGGTCTTCCGGACGGTAGGACAGGCCGAAGCGGTCGAAGAGGTAGGCGGCGATCGCCTCGCGCAGCTCGGGAAGGCCCGCGTTGGCGGTGTACGCGGTGTATCCCGCCTCGAGGCTGGCGATGGCCGCCTCGCGGATGCGCCAAGGGGTAACGAAGTCCGGCTCGCCGACGCCGAGGGAGATGCAGTCGGCCACCGAATTGGCCAGCTCAAAAAAACGCCGGATGCCCGACGGGGGGATGGACGCGACCGATTGGGCGAGGCGAACGCGGGTCGGCTTCTCGGTCATGGCGTGACGACCATCCTTCGGTCATCGCGGCGTTCGTCGAAAATGACCCCGTCGTGCTTGTACGTTTTCAACATGAAGTGGGTTGTCGTCGAGATGACCGAATCGAGGGTGGCCAGCTTTTCCGACACGAAGGCGGCGATCTCCTTCATGGACCGTCCTTCCACGATAACGGACAGGTCGTAGGCGCCGGACATGAGGTACAGGGCCGTGACTTCGGGGAACTGGCTGATGCGCCGCGCCACCTCGTCGAACCCCACGTCACGTTTTGGCGTCACTTTGACGTCGATCATCGCCGTGACGCGGTCTTCCTGCACCTTATCCCAATTCACGAGTGCCGAGTACTTGACGATGATGCCCTGCTCCTCGAGGCGGCGCAGCGCCTTGTTCACGTCGTCCACCGACACGTCGAGGAGCACGGCGAGTGCCTCCGGACTCCGCCGGCAATTGGCCTCGAGCAGGCGGAGCAGCTCGCGGGTCTTTTCCGGGGTCATGGGCTCCCCTCCACTCCGTCGGCGTTTTTCCTTGTTTCAGATAGTTTTGGCTGTAGCGTATTTTTCTTCACCTGTGGCGCATTTTTCTTCATCTTAGCACGGATCGCGCGCCGGGCAAAGGGCTCTTCCCTCGGGACCGCTCGTGCGTCCACGGGAGGAAATGGTATACTAAATGACGTTGACAGTGGCGACGTGGGGTCACGTTATGAAAGGGAGGAAACGCGATGCAAGGATTATTGGAAGGCAAGAACATTCTCATCATGGGCGTGGCCAACAAGCGCAGCATTGCCTGGGGGATCGCCCAAGCGGCCCACCGCGCCGGTGCACGCCTCATTTTTACGTATCAAGGGGAGCGGCTGGAAGCCAACGTGCGTGAGCTGGTGGCGACGCTGCCGCGCCAGGATTCGCTGCTCCTGCCGTGCGACGTGACAAAGGATGAGGAGATCGACACCGTCTTCGCCCGGATTCGTGAGGAGGTGGGCGTGCTGCACGGCCTGGCCCATTGCATTGCCTACGCGAAGACGGAGGAGCTGGAGGGCGAATTTGTCAACACGTCCCGTGACGGCTACCACCTGGCCCAGGACGTCAGCGTGTATTCGCTGGTGGCCGTGGCGCGTGCGGCGCGTCCGTTGATGACCGAGGGGGGGAGCATCGTCACACTGACCTACCTCGGCGGGGAGCGGGTGGTCAAAAACTACAACGTGATGGGTGTGGCCAAGGCGGCCCTCGAGATGACCGTGCGCTACCTGGCCAACGACCTCGGTCCTGACGGCATCCGCGTCAACGCCATTTCCGCCGGCCCCATCCGCACGCTGGCGGCGAAGGGCATCCGCGGGTTTAACGAGATCCTGAAGACGATCGAGGAAAAGGCGCCCCTGCGCCGCACCACCGACCAGTCCGAGGTGGGCGATACGGCGCTGTTCCTTTTCAGCGACCTGTCGCGGGGCATCACCGGCGAAGTGATCCACGTCGACAGCGGTTACCATATCCTCGGGTACTAAACGGGCGAACGCCTCGTATGGAACCGGGGGCCACCCTCTCAACGTCCGCTGCCTTCCCTTTGGTGGAAGGGGCGGACGTTTTCGGTTACGGGGCCAAGGTTTTGACCATGGTCACGTGCGGGATGCCCGCCTCCTCGAATACCTCGCTGACCGTTTCGTATCCCAATTTGCGGTAAAACGGTTCGGCATGGGTCTGCGCGTTGAGGCGAAGACGCACAAAGCCCCGGGCGGCCGCTTCCTGCTCCACCGCGGCCATCAGCAGGCGGCCGACGCCCTTGCCGCGCCAGGCGGAGAGCACCGCAACCCGTTCCACCTTGCCCGTATCCTTGTTGTAGGGGCGAAGGCGCGCTGCGCCGATCGCGCGGCCACCGGCGTACGCGACGAAATGGAGGGCGGTTTGGTCATGTTCGTCCAGTTCCAGCTCCGGCGGAACGCCCTGCTCGCGAATGAAGACCGCTTCGCGCACGGCCAGGGCGTCCCGTTTCTGCGCGTCATCGGCGGCCAGCACGACAACGGGATCTTCCATATCGTCCTCCCTCCCTTGCCGATCAGCATTCTTTTCCGAACAGGAACGTCTGGTACACGGTCCACACGCCGTCGTCCAACCGGTACAGCAGGTGGAACCGATCGATGGGAGAGATCAGATCCAGATTGGTCATGCGCAGGCGCCCGTAGACGTCGAGCAGCTCTTCGTTGGGCAGGTCTTGTCCGATGGTCAGGTGGGGAATGAAGGGGTGCTTCGGTTCGCCGAGCGGGAGGCGCTCATACAGCCGGCGACGGAGTTCCAGCAAGGCCGGCTCCTCCTTGATAGCGAAGTAGAGCACGTTATGGGTTGGGTGGAACGTGCCAAATTTGTGAAAGTGAAGCGTAAACGGTTCGCTGTTCTTGGCCACATCGGTCAAGTCTGCCACAACGGACATCAGCGCGTCGTCAGCCATCGAGAAGGGCTCGGTCACTTTGATGTGCGGGGGAATCTGCGCATAGTGCGGGTCGTACCGTTTGCGGTAGGAATTGGCCCGTTCTTGCACGTCCCGCTGCGGGAACAGGCAGACGCAGTAGAGCATGGACATACCTCCTTGATTCCTGCGTGTGATCGATGTTCCTATTGTATCAAATTGCGACCCCGGGGACGATGATCCCTGCCGCCGCTAGGGTATCGGAACCAGCAGGGGAGGGAAGGGTATGGGGTGGAGGGAGGATTCGCCGTAAGCGATCCTTGGGCGTAGTCGCTTTCGGGAATAAACAAGCGTAGCGGTTTGGATTGCAGTTTTGTCGCAGTTTTGGCCCGTTGTGCTATGATAGAAATGAAGGGAAGAATGCGACTTTGCGCTGAAAGGAGATTGATCCCTTGCGCAGACGGGTGTCGAGCAAGGAAGTGAAAGCCGCTGCTCTCCAACGGTTGCGGGAGCGCGGTGTGACCGTTGAAGCGATTGCGGAAATCGTGTATCTCATGCAGTCGCCGTATACGCCGGACCTTTCGATGGAGGCGTGCGTGGAAAGCGTGGAACGCGTGTTGGAAAAGCGGGAGGTGCAGCACGCCATCCTGGTCGGGGTGGAGCTGGACGTCCTGGCCGAGAAGGGCCTGTTGTCCGAACCGCTGCTTTCCCTGGTTCGGTCGGATGAAAGCCTGTTTGGTTGCGACGAAACGCTGGCGTTGGGATCCGTGTTCGGTTACGGTAGCATTGCCGTGACCACCTTCGGCCATCTTGACAAGCAGAAGGTGGGCATCATCAAACAGCTGGACACCAAGGCTGGGAAGGGCGTGCACACCTTTTTGGACGATATCGTCTGCAGCATCGCCGCGTCCGCCTCGAGTCGCTTGGCGCATCGCCTGCGCGATGAGGAGGAGGCGGCGTTGGAGGCCAAGCGCGACGCAACAGAGGTGGAACCGGAAGCGCACGCCGGGTAGGCGAAAGGTCCGGATCACGGGCAAGGGAGGCGTGGGACCGGCCAGCGAAGGAGGCTCTTGCCCGTGACCCACGTGATCACGACGTCGGAAGGACAGGTGGGAGGATATGGAAAAACCATCCAAACCCGCTCAGCCAGGGCGCTGGATTTATTGGGCCAAGGTGTTTGACTCCAAGTTTCAAGCGGGCTGTTTGGCCAAGAGGATGGAGGAAGACTGGTGGCTGTACGGCTACAAGAGCCCGCGAGAGGTGGAGGTGGTGCGCCTGAAAAATGGCCGCTACGGCGTGCGCTACATGTGGTGAGGAACGGAGAGGACTTCTCTCAAATTCCCACTTGATTTTCTTTCGACCGTTGTGGTATAGTAAGTTTCGTCGGCGCGGGGTGGAGCAGCCAGGTAGCTCGTCGGGCTCATAACCCGAAGGTCGCAGGTTCAAATCCTGCCCCCGCAACCACCTGTGGGCCTATAGCTCAGTTGGTAGAGCGGTCGGCTCATAACCGATTGGTCCCAGGTTCGAGTCCTGGTGGGCCCACCACTTGACAAT
>PKQU01000268.1 GCA_017577925.1 Bacillota bacterium | reverse complement strand
GAACGGGCCAAAACCGCGTTCGGCATTCTGGCGCTGGCCCTGGGCTGCGGTGCGGCGGTGGCGTTGGCCGCGTCGCCGCGCCGGCGCTTCCGCTTGGCGGCGCGGTGGGTCGCGCTGCGGTCGGCGCGGCGGCCCTACGCCGAGGGGCTGTGCCTGCGCTTCGCGTGGCTTTACGCCCGGTGGGCCCGTCGGACCGATGCGCCCGAGGGCCTTACGGTGCGCCAGTTTGTCGCGGCGGTCGAACGGCGGCGGGGCGCGCCGTTTCCCGCCTTGCGCGCGTGGGCCGTCGCCTACGAGCGGGTGCGCTACGGCGGCGGGGAGCCGGACCCCGCCGAGCGGACCGCACTGGAGCGGCACTGGCGCCACCTGATTGACCGCTGGCCGTTCTTGGCGGTCGGGTGCACCCGTTCCTGCCGTGCGGGGAGCCGTTGGGACATCCTTCCAGCAACGCTCCCTTGACCGGGTGCGAGGGCAGTGCTAGAATGGGTTCGAATTTTTGGAGGGGGAACGGAAGATGCAGAAGCCTAGCGAGCTGGTGGTCGTCTTTGACTTTGGCGGCCAGTACAACCAGCTGATTGCCCGCCGCATCCGGGAACTTGGCGTCTACAGCGAGCTCCTGCCGTACCGGACGCCGGTGGCCACCATCGCCGCCCTGCGTCCGAAGGGCATTGTCTTCTCGGGCGGCCCGGCCAGCGTCTACGATCCGGACGCGCCGCAGGTCGATCCGGCCATCTATGACCTGGGCGTACCCATCCTCGGCATTTGCTACGGCATGCAGCTGATGACCCACCAACTTGGCGGGACGGTGGCCCCCGCCGAGGTGCGGGAGTACGGCAAGGCACTGATTCAGGTGGACACCACATCCCCCCTGTTCCGCGGCCTCGATGCCGAGCAGGTGGTGTGGATGAGCCACAGCGACCGTGTCACCGACCTGCCGGAGGGGTTCGTGGTCGATGCGCGTACGGCCAACGCCCCGGTGGCGGCGATGCACCACCCCGAGCGCCGGCTGTTCGCCGTGCAGTTCCATCCCGAAGTGAAGCACACCGCGCACGGCGATGCCATCCTGCGCAACTTCCTCTATGCGGTTTGCGGGTGCCGCGGCGGGTGGACGATGGACACCTTTATTGAGGACACCGTGGCCGACATTCGCCGCCAGGTGGGCGACAAAAAGGTGCTCTGCGCGCTAAGTGGCGGCGTCGACTCGGCGGTAACGGCGGTCCTCGTCCACCGCGCCGTTGGGGACCAGCTGACCTGCATGTTCGTCGACCATGGCCTGCTGCGCAAAGGGGAAGCGGAGAGCGTCATGCGCACCTTTGAAGGCCGTTTCGGAATGAAGGTGATCCGCATCGACGCGCGGGAGCGGTTTTTGCGCAAGCTCGCCGGCGTTACGGACCCCGAGGAAAAGCGCAAGGTGATCGGTCACGAGTTCATTCGCGTTTTTGAAGAGGAAGCGGCCAAGCTGGAGGGGATGGAGTTCCTGGCCCAGGGTACGCTGTACACCGACGTGATCGAGAGCGGCACGGACACGGCGCAGACGATCAAGTCGCACCACAATGTCGGCGGCCTGCCCGAGAACATGAAGATGAAGCTGCTCGAACCCTTGAACACGCTGTTCAAGGATGAGGTACGCAGGGTGGGCGAGCAGCTCGGCCTGCCGGCGGAGATCGTCTGGCGCCAGCCCTTCCCCGGACCGGGATTGGCCATCCGCGTCATCGGCGAGGTGACGGAGGAGAAGCTGGCCATCGTCCGCGAGTCGGA